>JBAQHA010000363.1:0-5497 GCA_049288075.1 Oricola sp. | reverse complement strand
CAATCCGGTCTGCGTGCCGTCGGCGCGCGCGCGGATCGCCATCTGCGGCCAGGCGCCGGGAACGCGGGTGCACCAGTCCGGCCGGCCATTTACCGATCCGTCGGGCGTCAGGCTGCGCGACTGGATGGGGATCGGCGAAGAGGTTTTTTACGATCCGGCCCGCATCGCGATCATTCCGATGGGGTTCTGCTTTCCGGGTCTCGACAAGCATGGCGGCGACCTGCCGCCGCGCCGCGAATGCCGCGCCATTTGGCACGACCGGCTGTTTGCGGCGATGCGGCAACTGGAACTCGTCGTTGCCGTCGGACGCTATGCGCAGGATTATCACATGGGCAGCGAGGCGAAGCCGACCCTGACCGAGACAGTGCGCAACTGGCACGCCGTCTATGACGGACGGCCAAGTGGCGGCGTGCGGCCGCGCATTCTGCCGCTGCCGCATCCATCCTGGCGCAATAATGCCTGGCTGAAGCGGAATCCCTGGTTCAAGACCGATCTGCTGCCGGTGCTGCGTGCCGAGGTTGCGCGGCTGACGGCCTGATCACGATCGAGCGACGGCTCTTGGCGAAATATATTTTTACGTGTAAGGCGATTTTGACAAATCCAAGCAAAAATATTCCAAGGTTTGCATAAGTGGACAAGCTCGACCGCCGCATTCTGCGCCTCCTCCAGGAAGACGCGACCATTGCTGTCGCCGATCTCGCCAAGAAGGTGGGACTTTCGACGACGCCGTGCTGGCGGCGCATCCAGAAGCTGGAAGAAGAGGGGGTCATTCGCAAGCGCGTGGCGCTGCTCGATCCGGTCAAGATCAATGCGCGCGTTACGGTGTTCGTGTCGATCCGCACCAATTCCCATTCGATCGAATGGCTTAAGCGCTTCTCGGAGGTGATCGGCGAGTTTCCCGAGGTGGTGGAGTTCTACCGGATGAGCGGCGACATCGACTATCTGCTACGGGTCGTCGTGCCGGATATTGCGGCCTACGACGCGTTCTACCAACGGCTGATCGCCAAGATCGAAATCCGTGACGTGTCTTCGGCCTTCGCGATGGAGCAGATCAAGTACACGACCGAAATGCCGCTCGACTACATGGCGGTCGACAAAGCCTGACCGATCCGAATTGACTTCCTTCTTCGGGCGGTATCAGATACATTTAATATTCTGAATGTGTTTAGAGGAGGAATGCCATGAAATTCGGATCATTCACGTCGTTCGGCGCTGGCCTGTTGCTTTCGGCTTCGGCCGCACTTTCCGGCGGCGCGGCAATGGCTGCGGGCGACGACATCGAGACCCGCGAGACGTCGACGGCTTATGCCGATGTCACCCAGGCGGTCCAGGACGCAATCGTAAATCGCGGCTACACGATCGACTATCACGGCTTTATCGGCGAGATGCTGAAGCGCACCGCCGGCGATGTCGGCGCTTCGAAGGAACTCTACAAGGATGCCGAGTTCTTCACGTTCTGCTCAGCAGTCGTGTCGCGACATGTGATTGAGGCCGATATCGGCGATATCGCCTATTGCCCCTATGTGGTCTTCGTCTACGAGAATGCGGCGACGCCGGGAACGACAACCGTCGGCTTCCGCCATCTTCCGGCGGGCGAGGAACGCGACAAGGTCAATGCGCTGCTGACCGAGATCATCGAGGAAGCGGCGGAATAACGCTTGTGGTTTTCGGATAATCCGGCGGCCCGTCGCGCAAGCGGCGGGCCGTTTTTCATTGGCGCTTGCGGTGAGACATTCTCGCGAGCGTCTTTTCATCCGTCAGTTCCTTCACCGCGTCCTTGCCGATCCAGCGGGCGGTCCTGTCGTCGCTGGCGGCCAGTTTATCGGCGAGCGCCAGCGCCGGTGCGTGGCAGGTGGCCGAGCGCTTGCCAATCTGGCGCAGGGCCCAGTTGACCGCTTTTTTCACGTAGTTGCGGCTGTCGGTGGAATGACGCTCGATCAGCGGCAGCCATACGAGGATCTCGTCATCCGGCTTCTTCTTCAGGTGGACGGCGCCCCAGGCCATCATGGCGAAGGCCGCGCGTCGGACGAATTCGCGCTCGTCGGCGGCGAATTCGGGGATCAGTTCGTCGGCGAGGCCGGCGTCGCAGAACAGGTCGGCTGAGTGGTCGACGATTTCCCAGGAATTGAACTGCGCCGCCATGGCGCGCGCCTGGGCGGCGGTGACCTTATCCGGTTCGTCGGAGAAGACGGCGAGGAGCCGCGCCTCGCGGATGCCGGAAGCCCAGAGGTCCGCCGCGCGCTTGTGATCGCGCTTCAGCTTACGCGCCAGCGGGCGCAGGACGGTGTTGGAAACGCCGAATGCCTTCGATGTCTCGATGCCGAATCGCGCCATGCCGACGACATTGCGTGCCGAGGCGAGCGAGCGGAGGTGGTCGATCGTCTCCGCGGCCCTCCAGTCGGGTGACGGTTCAGCGCGATCCATCGATCTTCTGGAGCCGCGCCAGCAGCGCGGACGTGTCCCAGCGCTTCCCGCCCATCGCCTGGACATCCTTGTAGAACTGGTCGATCAGCGCGGTGATCGGCAGCGACGCGCCGTTGCTGTCGGCTTCGGCCAGCACGATGCCGAGATCCTTGCGCATCCAGTCGACGGCGAAGCCGTGATCGTATTCGCCTGCGATCATCGTCTTGTGGCGGTTTTCCATCTGCCACGATCCCGCCGCGCCCTTGGAGATGAGGTCGATGACCTTCTGCATGTCGAGACCGGCCTTGGCGCCGAAATTGATGGCTTCGGACAGGCCCTGCACAAGACCGGCAATGCAGATCTGATTGACCATCTTGGTGAGTTGGCCGGCGCCGGTCGCGCCCATCAGGCCGACGGAGCGCGCGAAGCTCTCGATGACCGGTTTGGCGCGGTCGAAAACGTCCTGGTTGCCGCCGCACATGACGGTCAGCATGCCGTTTTTCGCGCCGGCTTCTCCGCCCGAGACGGGAGCGTCGATGAAGCCGAAGCCGCCTCTTTCGGCCGCGGCGCCCAATTCGCGCGCGACGTCGGCGGATGCGGTCGTATTGTCGATGAAGATCGCACCCGGTTTCATGCCGGCAAAGGCGCCGTTGTCGCCGAACGTCACCGAACGCAAGTCGTCGTCATTGCCAACGCAAGCGAATACGTAGTCCGCGCCGGCCGCGGCCGCTTTCGGGGTCGGCGCGGATGCGCAGCCGAATTCCCTTACCCATGCTTCGGCCTTGGAGGCCGTGCGGTTGTAGACCGTGACGTCGTGGCCTCCCTTGACCGCGAGGTGACCCGCCATGTGATATCCCATCACGCCGAGGCCGATGAAAGCCGCCTTTGCCATTGTCGAATTCTCCGTTTTCTTGCGCGAGACATAGCCCATTGGGTGGGGTGGTCAAATGCCGAATTGTCCCGATTTTCGAGTCGTTTGAACGCACATGCTGATACATGGATTCTAGCGCCGCAGATGTTTGGTCAGCCGCCCTTCAAGCCCGTTCCAGACGTTGCGCAGCGCTTCCACCATGACGAAATAGTAGACCGCCGCCCAGATATACATCTGGAAATCATAGGTGCGTGAAAAGGCGCGCCGCGTCTCGCCCATCAGGTCGAACACGGTGACGAGCGCGACGATGGCCGAACCCTTGATCATCAGGATGATCTCGTTGCCATAGGGCCGCAGCGCGACGATCATCGCCTGCGGCAGGATGACTTTCCAGAACGTGTGCACCCGGTTCAGGCCGAGCGCGTACGCACCTTCCCGCTGGCCGATCGGTACGCTTTCGACAGCGCCGCGCAGGATTTCTGCCTGGTAGGCGGCTGTGTTCAGCGCGAAGGCGAACAGCGCGCAGTTCCAGGCGTCGCGGAAGAATATCCACAGGCCCACTGCCTCGAGTTGCGGCCGGAACTGGCCGAGGCCGTAATAGATCAGGAACAACTGGGCGATCAGCGGCGTGCCGCGAAACGTGTAGACATACGCGAATGCAAGTCGGCTGATGATCGGGTTCGTCGACATCCGGCCCAGCGCGACCGGAAAGGAGATGACCGCGCCGACGACGATCGACAAGCCGACGAGCGTGACCGTGACCTTGAGGCCGGACCAGAATTTCGGCCCGTAACGGACGACCTTGTCCATATCCCAGGCGAGATAGAGATAGATGACGAGACCGATCGCAGCGCAGAACCAGAACAACAGGAGGAACATCCCGGTGATGCGAGTCGATGTCCACGACTTGAAAGGCGCGTCCGGCGCCGGCTGGGCGGGTACGAAACCTTCGGTTACGTAGCTCATCACCTCCGCTCCCCGCGCTTCCCCCGCACTTCGAGCCAGTTGAGTCCGATGGAGGAGATCAACGCCAGCGCCAGATAGAGCAGGAATGCTATGCCGAAGAACAGGAACGCCTGCTTGCTCACGCGCGCCGCGATACCCGTCTGGCGCAGGATGTCGGTCAGTCCGATGGCGGAAACGAGGGCCGTGTCCTTGAGCAGGATCATCCACAGGTTGCCCAGGCCGGGGAGGGCGATGCGGATCAGCTGGGGCAACACCACCACACGCATCACAGTTCCGTAGCGCAGGCCGAGCGCGTAGCCGCCCTCGTACTGGCCCCTCGGGATGGCGCGGAAGGCCGAGAGGAACACCTCGCTCGCATAGGAGGAGAACACCAGCGCGAGCGAAACGATGCCGGCCAGGAAGGAATTGATCTCGATCGAACTTTCGAAGCCGAGCAGTTTCAGAACCAGCTGGATGCCGATCTGCAGGCCGTAATAGACGATGAAAAGGGTCAGAAGCTCGGGCAGGCCGCGAAAAATCGTCGTGTAGATATCGGCGGAGATTCGCACGGTCCATTCCGTGCTTTGCTTGCCGAGCGCGATCATGAAGCCGATGAAGAGACCAAGCGGCAATGTCGCCACCGCCAGCGTTACCGTTATGAAGACGCCCCGGGCGATCTCGTCACTCCAGCCCTGGTCGCCAAAACTGAGTAACGTCAGATAAGTTTCCATGCGTCCCGCTTGCCTGTTCGCCGCTCCGGTCTTCCGGAACCGGTCAATGCGCCGGACGGCGTCACACGCCGCCCGGCAATTTCAGCGGAAATCAGTCGCCGTAAACGTCGACGTCGAAATACTTGTCGTTGATTTCCTTGTAGGTGCCGTTGGCGCGGATCGCGGCGATGGCGGCGTTGATCTTCTCGCGAAGCTCGTCCTCGCCCTTGCGTACGGCGATGCCGGCGCCTTCGCCGTTGATCACCGGATCCGGCGTGAGCGTGCCGAGAAGCTTGCAGCAGGCGCCGGCGTCCGACTTCAGCCATTCAGCGAGCACCGTCACGTCGTCGATCACTGCGTCGACGCGGCCACTGGCGATGTCGAGCTTGTACTCGTCAGGCGTCGGATAAAGCTTCAGCTCGGCCGACGAAAGCTTTTCCTCGGCGTAGTTGGAGTGCGTCGTCGAGGACTGCGCGCCGATGATCTTTCCGGCGAGACCCGCATCGGTCGCCTCGGTGATCGGGCTGTCCTTCGGCACGGCGATCGCCGGCGGCGTGTTGTAGTACTT
>JBAQHA010000362.1:0-3600 GCA_049288075.1 Oricola sp. | reverse complement strand
GAGGAACTGGTCGGAGCCGACCGGCAGCACCGAGGTCACTATGCCGGCGATCACCTCTCCCGGCGAAGGTTCCGAACGCTCATCGACATCCTCGGCCCGGATCCCGAGCTTTACCTCGCGTCCGTTGAAGTCTTTCAGAGCCGCAGCGCGTTCCGGCGAGAATTCGAGCCGCGTTTCGCCGCGCCGGAAGAACACCTTCCCGCCTTCGACGACGAGCGCGCCCGCGAGGTAGTTGATCGGCGGATTGCCGAGGAACGAGGCGACGAACATGTTGGCCGGGTGCTCGTAGATCTCGTCCGGCGTGCCGATCTGCTGGACGACGCCATCGCGCATCACGACGATCCGGTCGGCGAGTGTCAGCGCTTCCGCCTGGTCATGCGTTACGTACACGAAGGTGGTCTGCATCGAACGGTGCAGTTCCTTGATTTCGGCGCGCATCGAGATACGGAGCGCGGCGTCGAGATTCGACAGCGGCTCGTCCATCAGGAAGACCGCGGGCTGGCGGACCATGGCGCGGCCGAGCGCGACGCGCTGGCGCTGGCCGCCGGAAAGCTGGCTGGGCCGCCGGTCGAGCAGGTGAGTGATTTCCAGCCGCTGCGCGGCGTCGCGCACCCTGCGGTCTATGTCATCCTTCGGGTGCTTGCGCATCATCAGGCCGAAAGCGATGTTCTCGTAGACGGTCTTGTGCGGGTAGAGCGCGTAGCTCTGGAACACCATCGCCACGTCGCGATGATGCGGCGGCGTGAAGTTCACGGTTTCGTCGTCGAAATAGAGGTTGCCGTCAGTGATCTCCTCGAGCCCGGCGATCATGTTGAGCGTCGTCGACTTGCCGCAGCCCGAAGGACCGAGCAGCACGACGAATTCCCTGTCCTTGATCTCAAGATTGAGGTTCTCGAGCGCGACGAAACCATTCGGATAGCGTTTCGATGCGTTTTCGAAGAGGATGCGTGCCACGCGCGGACTCCCTGTTAACCCTTTACGGCGCCGGCTGTCAGGCCGGAGACGATGTAACGTTCGAAGATGATTGCGACGATGACCGGCGGCACGATCGCGAGCAGCCCGGCCGCGTTGATGAACGAGAAGCTGATCGTGAAATCGGACGTGAAGGACGCCAGGACGATCGGCAGCGTCTGCGACTGGGCCGTCTGGGTGAACATCAATGCCAGCAGCAACTCGTTCCAGCTCGTCAGGAAGGCGAACAGGATCACGGCGACGAGGGAAGGAAGCGCCAGCGGCAGGAACACCTTCGTCAACGCCTGGAAACGCGAGCAGCCATCGACACGCGCCGCCTTGTCCAGTTCGTCGGGGAGCCCCTCGAAATACTGGATCAGGATGAAAACGGTGAACGGTATCGTAACCGCGAGATAGGTGATGACCAGCGACGCGATGTTGTCGAGCAGACCGAGCTTCTTGATGACGAGGAAGAACGGCACGACAAGCGCGATGTCCGGAATGACTCGCGTCGTCAGGATGAAATAGATCGATCCGCTGCGCCCCCGGAACCGGATCTTGGCCATCGCGTAGGCCGCCGGGATTCCGATGACCAGGTTGAAGATCACGACGAGCGTCGCCACCACGAAGCTGTTGCGCATTGCCGGCAGGAGGTTGCCCGCCGTCGACGGAATAAAGTTGCCGGACGAAGCGTCCTGCGTGCTGCGGGTTTCGTAGGTAACCGTTTTTTCGCCGCTGGCGCTGAAGATCGCGGTGAAATTGCGCAATGTCGGCTGTTCGGGGATCCAGTGCGGCGGCACCGAGACGATCTCAGCCTCCGTCTGGAACGAGGACGAGACAAGCCAGGCGACCGGAGTGAGGACGACCAGAAGCACCGCCAGCGATCCGAGCAGGATCACGCCGCGATGGATCCAGCCGAACATTTTCGCCCGTCGCTTGTAGTCGATGCCGCGGGAGGCAGTCCCACCGGTAGAATTCTGTCGAACCGATTGCATGTCAGACATTCCTGCCGAGGGTACGGATGATGAAATAGGCAAGCGCGAAGGTTACCAGAGCCAGCAGGTAGGACATCGCCGCGCCCGAACCGAAGGACAGGTTGCGGAACGTCTCGACATAGATCTCCCACGACAGGACATGCGACGCCGTCCCGGGCCCCCCTTCGGTGAGAATGAAGAACAGATCGAAATGGCGGATCGCGATCATCGTCTCGTAGATGATCACCAGCATGAAGCCGCCGCGCATGGAAGGCAGCGTCACATGGAAAAACCTCTGAATGAGAGGAGCGCCATCCACGCGGGCCGCCTGATAGAGATCCTGCGGGATCGACTTCAGCGATACCAGGAGGAGGATGGTGGCGAGAGGAACCTCCTTCCACACGAAGGCGTTGGCGATCAGCGGCAGGGTCTTGTCCTGGTCGCCGAGCCAGACCATGTACTTGTCGATGAAATCGAGTTGGTAAAGCAGGCCGTTCAGCGCGCCGTAGCCTGAATCGTATATCCACTTCCACATCAGTGCATCGGCAACGTAGGGAATGGCCCACGGGATCAGCAGAACCGTGCTGACAACCCGCCGGCCGCGGAAATCCTGGTTCAGCAGCAAGGCGACCAGGAGCGCGACGACCGTGATCGCGGCGACGGACATCACGGTGAAGCTCACGGTGCGCAGGACAGCGGTCCAGAAAAGTTCATCGCGGAAGATTTCGATGTAGTTGTCGAACCAGACGAATGGCGTGCGGTTCGGCCGGGTCAGCTTGATCCGGAAGAAGCTGAGATAGAACGAGTAGACGATGGGGAAGACAGCGACGAGGCCGAGCACAGCCATGACCGGCGCAATGAACAGCAGCGCGACGCGCTCTTCGTAGTTGAAATGGCGCCGCAAGCTCGTGGCGATCGTGTCTGTTCGTTTCGTTGTCATGCCACCGGAACTCCCCCTCGCCTCCTTGATGCGCCGTCGCCATGCAGTCCTGCTTCTGGCCGACGGCTGAATTGACGCAACGTCAATTGCTCGGGATTCACTCGAAAAAAGAAGCGCGATCCAGGGATCAATCCGGGTTGCGGATTTCGGACCGCGCTCCACTTCCAGTTTGAGCGCCCGGAAGGAATGGGAAATCCGGGCGCCCAAGGATTATTTTAGGCTTGCGACTTCAGATCATCCCATTCCTCGCCAGCCTTCTTGAGCGCGTCCGCGGCGGACGCATTGCCGAGGATCGCCGACTGCCAGGCCGATCCGTTCGTTTCGTTCCAGTCGCCGAACCAGGGCGTAATCACATCCTTCTTCTGCGCGAGCGCCTGCTGCTGCTGGATGATGTCCACATCGGCGTACTTGTTGTAGGCCGCCTGGATTTCCGGATCCTGGAACAGCGATTTGACGCCGAAGCCAGAACCGAGATCGAGGAACAGGAGTTTCTGGAACTTGTACTCGCCATTCGCCTTGCCGCCGAACCATTCGATCAGCTTGGCCGCGTTCTCGGCACGCGCCTTGTCGGCAGCCGCCTGGGACGACATGCCGTGGAAGCGCATCCAGCCCACGGTGGCGTGAGAGCCGTCGGCGCCCATCGGCATCAGCGCCTGCTTGACGTGTCCCGCGACTTGCGACTGCGCCGGATCGTTGAGCATCGCAAGGCGGTACTTC
Source organism: Oricola sp. (assembly GCA_049288075.1). Classification (GTDB taxonomy): domain Bacteria; phylum Pseudomonadota; class Alphaproteobacteria; order Rhizobiales; family Rhizobiaceae; genus Oricola. The sequence continues at coordinate 18 of JBAQHA010000362.1, read as the reverse complement.
GGCAGCAGCGCGAACGCG
>JBAQHA010000361.1:0-9864 GCA_049288075.1 Oricola sp. | reverse complement strand
GGGCGGCCGAAGCAGCTCGATCTCACCAGCCTCGAAACCGCCCTGCCCGATCTGGCAAACCGGGTTTCGGCCTTCGCGGTTGCCGGCTATTTCGCCGTGCGCAATCCGGAACACGAGATCGCGGCACGCGACCTGATCCGGGCGAAAACAGGCCTGCCGGTGACGGCGAGCCACGAATTGTCCGCCAAGCTCGACGGTCCTCGCCGGGCGCTGACGACCGTGCTGAATGCGCGGCTCATCTCGATGATCGACCGGCTGATCGACGCGGCCGAGAGCCGCATGCAGGCCGACGGCATCGACGCGCCCTTGATGGTGGTGCGCGGCGACGGCTCGCTGGTGTCGGCGCGTTTCGCGCGGGCGCGGCCGATCGAGACCATCCTGTCCGGCCCGGCGGCAAGTCTCGTCGGCGCGCGGCATCTGGCCAACGCCGACGACGCCATCGTCTCCGATATCGGCGGCACGACGACGGATGTCGCGATCCTCGACAACGGCCAGCCGCGCATCGACCCGCAAGGGGCGACGGTCGGAGGCTATCGCACGATGGTCGACGCCGTGGCGATGCGCACCTTCGGGCTCGGCGGCGACAGCGAGGTGGCGATCGAGGACGGCGCGCTGAAGCCCGTCATCAAGCTCGGCCCACGCCGGATGGTGCCGCTGTCGCTGCTGTCGCATCTGCACGGAAGCGAGGTGCCGAGCGAACTCGACCGGCAGATGCGCGCGGCGTTCCCGGTGCGCAACGAAGGTCGTTTCGCGCTGCGCGCCGGGGTGCCGGATCGGCTGGCGGCCGGGCTGTCGCGCTCGGAAGCCGATCTGTTCAGCCGGCTAACGAATGAGCCGCAGGCTCTGGACATGCTCCTGACAGCCAACGCCGAACTGGCGACGCTGAACCGGCTGGCGGCGCGCGGGCTGGTGCTGATTTCCGGTTTCACGCCGTCGGACGCGCAGCATGTCCTCGGCCGCTTCGCCCATTGGGACACCGGGGCCGCCCGGCTGGGCGCGACATTGTTCGCGCGGCGCAAGGACGGCTACGGCAACCCGATCGCCCCCGACGCGGAAACGATCAGCACCCGCGTGGTCGAGCGGCTGATCCGGCTGTCGGCGGAGCGCGTGCTGGAAACCGCGTTGTGCGAGGACGGGCTCGACGGCGCGGCGCTCGCCACTTCCGTGCTGGCGCAGCGAGCGCTCGACCGGTCGGACGGTATCGCGCGGCTGGCTCTGTTTCTCGACCGGCCGGTGATCGGTTTGGGCGCGGGCGCGGGGGCCTATTACCCGCAAGCGGGCGACCTGCTCGGCGTCAACGCGATCATTCCCGACCACGCCGACGTGGCGAACGCCGTCGGCGCTGTGGTCGGCCAGGTGCGCATCGCGGTGACCGCCGAAATCGTGCAGCCTGTGGAGGGCCGGTTCGAGATCGCGGGACTGGCCGACGCGGACCACCTCGCCTTCACGGATGCCAGGGCGGCGATGGACGCCGCGGAATCGCTGTGCCGCGCGGCGGCGGAACGCCAGGCCGGGGAAGCCGGTGCGGCGGAAGCGACGGTCACCATGACGCGCGACCTGAAGACCGCGACCGTGGAGGGCCGCGAACAGTTCATCTCGGCAACCGTCACGGCGATCGCCGGCGGACGGCCCGCGACGGCGGCGCATTCGGCCTAAATAGACTGCGATTGTTTCCATTCCGGAAAAGATCATTGTCACTTTGGCCAAGTTGACTTGCCGAGCCCGGGCGTGCTTTTGCGCTGCGATACGAAAATGCGGGAGCAGCAGCATGGCCGGGACGGTTACGATTAACGGTCTGACGATCGACAAGGGCCTCTACGACTTCATCACCGACGAAGCGATGCCGGGGACCGGCGTCAAGGCGGAGGCGTTCTGGCCGGCGTTTGCGGCGATCGTGCACGATCTCGCGCCGAAGAACCGGGCGCTGCTGGCAAGACGCGACGACCTGCAGGCGAAACTTGACGCCTGGTACCGCGGCCATCGCGAAGACGGCTACGAGATGCCGGAATACAAGGCGTTTCTCGAAGAGATCGGCTATCTCGTACCGGAAGGCGAACCCTTTTCCGTCACCACCGACAACGTCGACCCCGAGATCGCCGCCGTTGCCGGGCCGCAGCTTGTCGTGCCGATCATGAACGCCCGTTTCGCGCTCAACGCCGCGAACGCCCGCTGGGGCTCGCTCTATGACGCGCTCTACGGCACGGATGCGCTTGGCGACCTGCCGGCCGGCGGCGTCTACGACCCGGAGCGCGGCGGCCGGGTGATCGCCTGGGCGCGCGCCTTCCTGAACCACAGCGCGCCGATACCCGGACAATGGGAGGACGTGCGCGGCTTCTCCATCGAGGACGGCGAACTGAAGATCCAGATGGATGACAGCACAAAGGTGCCGCTCAACGACAAGGGCCAATTCGCCGGGTATCGCGGCGGCGAGACCTCGCCGAGCGCGATCCTGCTCGTCAAGAACGGCATGCATGTGGAGATGGTGATCGACGCCGACCATCCGATCGGCAGGACAGACAAGGCGCATATCGCCGACATGGTGCTGGAATCTGCGCTGACAACGATCATGGACTGCGAGGATTCGGTCGCCGCAGTCGACGCCGAAGACAAGACGCTGGTCTACCGCAACTGGCTCGGCCTGATGAAAGGCGATCTCGAGGAAAGTTTCGAGAAGGGCGGCAAGACGATCACCCGAGCGATGAACCCGGATCGCGATTACATGTCGCCGGACGGCGAGGCGTTTTCGCTCAAGGGCCGCTCGCTGATGCTGATCAGGAATGTCGGGCACCTGATGACCAATCCGGCCGCGCACGACAAGGACGGACATGAAGTGCCGGAAGGAATCATGGACGCGATGATGACCGGGCTGATCGCGCTGCATGACGTCGGGAAGAAAGGCCGAAAGGCCAATTCGGCGAAAGGGTCGATGTATGTCGTCAAGCCGAAGATGCACGGGCCGGAGGAAGTGGCTTTCGCGGTGGAACTGTTCTCACGCGTCGAGGACGCGCTCGGGATGAAGCGCAACACCATCAAGATGGGCATCATGGACGAGGAGCGCCGTACGACGGTGAACCTCAAGGAATGCATCCGCGCCGCAAAGGAACGCGTCGTCTTCATCAATACCGGCTTCCTCGACCGCACCGGCGACGAGATCCACACCTCGATGGAACTCGGCCCGATGATCCGCAAGGGCGACATGAAGCAGGCGGCATGGATCCAGGCCTACGAGAACTGGAACGTCGATGTCGGGCTGGAATGCGGTCTCTCCGGCTATGCCCAGATCGGCAAGGGCATGTGGGCGATGCCCGACCTGATGCACGCGATGCTGGAGCAGAAGATCGGTCATCCGAAAGCCGGCGCCAATACCGCCTGGGTGCCCTCGCCGACGGCGGCGACGCTGCACGCGACGCATTATCACAATGTCGACGTCACGGCGGTGCAGGCGCAGTTGAAATCGCGCGGGCGCGCGCGGCTCGACGACATATTGTCGGTGCCGGTGGCGCGGCGTCCGAACTGGGCGCCGGAGGACATCCAGCGCGAACTCGACAACAACGCTCAAGGCATTCTCGGCTACGTGGTGCGCTGGGTCGACCAGGGCGTCGGCTGCTCCAAGGTTCCGGACATCAACGATGTCGGCCTGATGGAAGATCGCGCGACACTGCGCATCTCGTCACAGCACATGGCCAACTGGCTGCATCACGGCATCGTCGGCGAGCACGAGATCGTCGACACGATGAAAAAGATGGCCAAGGTCGTCGATCGCCAGAACGCGGGCGATTCCAACTACCATCCGATGGCGCCGAATTTCGACGAGTCCATCGCCTTCCAGGCGGCGCTCGATCTTGTCCTGAAGGGCCGCGAACAGCCGTCCGGCTATACCGAACCGATCCTGCACAAGCGGCGGCTGGAGCTGAAGGCACGCCGGCGCTGACAAAAAAGAAACGGGCCGAAAGGCCCGTTTTCCACATTCGGTGGCGAGGCTTAGGGCCTCACATAGGCGTAGCCGTCGGCCTGCAATTCCATCAGCCGGACGACGCCGGCAGGCACCACCTTCGCCTCCGGCATGAGCGCAATGTCGTGGCCCGCCTTCTTGGTCATGGCGGCGAGCGTATTGCCGCAAGCCGAGAAGTGAAGATCCGGGTTTTCCAGCGCCATCGCCGAGATGCGGTCCTTTACCGGGCTTTCGGCGACATACATGTTGAGTCCGGGCCCGTAGGCGACGATCTCGATTTCGACGGATTCGCCCTTGGCGTCGTAGAAGGACTTGACGTTGGCGGCGTTGTTGAGCGCCAGGTTCATCACGGCGGGGTCGTTCTCGTCGACGTGGATGGCGAGCTTGTGGGGATCGGCGGCGAATGCGGACACGGCCGACATCGCAAGCGCGGCCAGGGCCGCAAGGGGCATGCGCAAAGTCATCATGGTTCTCCTCCCTAAGTGACAGTCGCACATGCAAAGATGCATTTATATAGATGTGATGGCAAGGACCAATGCGCGGCGGCTACTCCGCGGGCGGCGCGGCGAGCGGGAAATGGTCGACGGCGAGGCCGCCGGGAATAGGATGCGCCGTCTCGCCGATGCCATTGCCGTCCGTATCCGCGAACTCTTCCGGAGCTTCGTCGAAATCCGAATGGTGGTTGCCCTCCGAGCCGTCGTCCCAACGGTTCACGGCCTTCAGGTCCTTGGGCATATAGGCGCCGGCCGGACCCTGATCGGCGACCGGACCTTTCGCCGCCGCCGTGTCCTTGCCGGAGGTGTCGAAGGCGTTGACGCCGTTGTCGACGATATCGTTGCGGACGACCAGGTTGGCGACCGACGGCGGCAGCATCGGTGCGCCGCGCTCGATCAGGATGCCGTAGCCGCTGTTGCCGGCGATCACGTTGTTCTCGACGGTGTTACCGTGCGAGCCGATGCCCAGCAGGCCGATTTCGCTGCCCGAGACCTCGTTGCGGTCGACGGAATTGGCGTAGGAACGGTCGAGCAGGATGCCGGTATTGGCGTTGTCGCGCACGTCGTTGCCGGCGACCTCGTTCTCATGGCTGTTGCATTTCAGCGCGATGCCGTAACCCCTGACGCGGGGGCTCGGCGACAGCGAGACCTCGGGGAAGGATTTCGGAACCGGCGCGCCGCCATTGCCGGTAACCGTGTTGGACACGATGCGGATCTCGCGGGCAAAGCCGACCGAGATGCCGCCGTGGTCATGACCGGTCACAGTGTTGGAGGCGATCTCGACGTCGTGCGACATAAGTTCGGTGTCGGGCCGCGTGTCGGTGGTGATCGTCCACCAGGAGCCGGCGAGTTGACGGAACGCCTTCTCGGCGGCCGGGGGGAAGGTGACCGTGCCGACGCCAATGCCCTCATAGCCGTTCGATTCGATCCTATTCGAGACGACTCGGTCGCCGTGGCTATTGCGGATGAAGACGCCGCCGAAGCGGTTGCCGGTGATCACCGAATTCTCTATCGCGGTATCGTGACTCTCCAGCAAGTAGACGCCGTAATGGCAACCGTTGATCGCGCTGTCGCGGATGACATGGCCGGCGGTGCCGCGGGCGAGAATGCAGGCCTCCTCCGCATAGGCGGAAAAGATGCCCCAAGGGCGCGCCGGCGAATTGGCCGAAGTCACCTCGACGCCCTCGATGGTGATGCCGGAAGCGGCGAGCAGGATGGCGACCGGGGCGCCGCCGCCGTCGATGACCGGCCGGCCCTCGCCGGTATCGGAACCGGAAAACGTTAGCGGCTTGTCGATGACGAGCGCGCCTTCGTAGCTGCCGCTTTCGAGCGTCAGCGTATCGCCGGGAGAGGCGGCGGCGACCGCCTCGGCGAGGCTCGCATATTCGGCCGAGGTCGTGGCGTTGCGAACCGTGCCGGCAAACGCGGGTGCGCCGGACAACGCCATGGCCGCCGCAAGCAGCCCGGAAAGGGCAAAGAACCCGTGCAAATGCCTGCCAGGCCGCGTCAATCGATCGATCATGCTGGCAATCCTCTCCCCATGCCGACTATCCCTCTATGCGGCGATTTCCTTGCGCGGGCATTGATCTGCGACAATGACCCGAAAGGTCGCCCGCGCGCTTGCATGACTCTGCAGGGACGCTAGAAATGAGCGCTCGCGCCGAGCCTACGCAGGGGAGGCGCACCAGCCATCTGCGGCCGGGCGACAGCGCGGCCCAACCGGAAGTTACGCGATGTATCTGTGCTGCGGCGACAGCCTCTTCGACTTGTTCACGGGCCCCTCGGCCGATCCGTATGGCGTAACGATCGACGGCCATGTGGGCGGATCGCCGCTCAATGTCGCGCTCGGGCTGGCCCGGATGGGCAACCATTCGCGCTTCTTTGCCCGGATCTCGTCGGACATGTTCGGCCGGCGCATCGCCGCCTTCATGGCCGACAACGATATCGATGCCTCGCCCTGCGTCGCGACGAAGCAAAACACGACGCTGGCGATGATCGGGCTGAGGGACGACAACAGCGCCGACTACGCCTTCTACACGGAGGGGACGGCGGATTGCTCGATGCTCCCGGACGACCTGCCGGCGGAACTCGATCCGGCTATCCGCGTGGTCCATTTCGGTTCCTACTCGACCGCCGTGGAACCGACCGCCTCGACGCTGGCGCTGCTCGCCGCGCGCGAGGCGGACAATCGCTTCGTCTCCTACGATCCGAACCTGCGTACGATGATCATTCCCGACATCGAGGTCTGGCGGGATCGCGTCAGGACAATGTCGAAGGCCGCAGCGTTCATGAAGGCCAGCGACGAGGACATCGGGCAGCTCGGCACGACGCCGGAGAAATTCGCCGCCGACGGGATCGCCGCCGGTGTCGACCTGGTCTGCGTGACGCTGGGCAACAACGGAGCGCTCGCCTATTCCGCGGACGGCCGCGAAACGCGCATCGCCGGGATCTCCGTCAGCGTCGCCGATACGGTCGGCGCAGGCGACACGTTCCAGGCGGCCTGCCTGCACTGGCTCGGCGCAAACCGGCTTACTCGGAAGGGCGCGGCGCGGGCCGCGGATCTCGAGGCCATGGCGGGCTTCGCGGTCAAGGCGGCGGCGCTGACCTGCACGCGGCGCGGCGCCGACCTGCCGACACTTGCGGATATCGAAGGTTTCAACCCCTGACAAAGCGTTGATTGCGCTCGCCCGCCGCGTCGCATAGATACGCCACAGCGAAAAAGTGTATCCCTGATTCCATGTTGCTGTTTCACCATCCGATGTCCGCGTCCTCCCGCTACATTCGCCTGTTGTTGGGCGAGTACGGCGAGACGCCGGAGCTGCGCGACGAACAGCCTTGGGAGAAGCGGCCGGAATTCCTGCAACTCAATCCCGCCGGCACGTTGCCGGTCCTGCTCGGCGACGCCGGCACGCCGATCGTCGGGGCCTTCGCGATCTCGGAATATCTCGACGAAACGCGCGGCGCCATGATGCGCGACCGCCGGCTGATGCCGGGCACGCCGCAAGAGCGCGCCGAGGTGCGGCGGCTGATCGACTGGTTCCTCCTCAAGACGGAAGCCGACGTGACGCGGGCGCTGACGCGCGAGCGGGTGTTCAAGCTCTTGATGACGCCAGCGGAAGGCGGCGGGGCGCCCGATTCTTCAATATTGCGCACGGCGCGGGCAAATATCCGCCAGCATATGCGCTATCTCGGCTGGCTTGCGCAGAGCCGCAACTGGCTCGCCGGCGACGCGCTGACCTGCGCCGACCTCGCGGCCGGCGCGGCGGTGAGCATTCTCGACTATCTGGGCGAGATCGACTGGTCGACCGAACCAGCGGCGCGGTCCTGGTACCAGCGGGTGAAATCGCGGCCGTCCTTCCGGCCCCTGCTCGCCGACCGGGTGCGGCGGCTTCCACCCGCCTCGCATTATCCCGATCTCGATTTCTGACGGGCGAACCGGTTGCCGGGCCGACCCATCCGCAGGCATGATCGCGCGATGACGGCGGACAAGGCCAAAAAACAGCTGATCGACGACCTGCGGGCCGAGGGTTTCTCGGCCGTCGGCGTGACGCGCGCAGACGCGATTCCGCAAGCCAGGGCGCGGCTGCGGGAATTCCTGGCCGCCGGCCATCATGGCACGATGGACTGGATGGCCGAGACCGAGAGCCGGCGCGGCGACCCGCTGGTGCTGTGGCCGGCGGCAAAAAGCGTCGTCATGGTCGCCACGAATTACGGGCCGGAGCCGGATTACGATCCACTCGACGCGCTGGCACGGCGCGACCGGGCGACGATCTCCGCCTACGCGCAGAACCGCGACTACCACGACATCGTCAAGGGCAAGCTGAAACAGGCGGCGGGGCGATTCGCCGCGAAGACCGGTGCAGACGTGAAGGTATTCGTCGATACCGCGCCGGTGATGGAAAAGCCGCTGGGAGAGGCCGCCGGCATCGGCTGGCAGGGCAAGCACACCAACCTCGTCAGCCGCGCGCTCGGCTCGTGGTTCTTCCTCGGCGCGATTTTCACCGACATGGAGCTGTCGCCGGACGAGGCCGAGACCGACCATTGCGGCTCGTGCCGGAACTGCCTCGACATCTGCCCGACCAGGGCGTTTCCCGCGCCCTACAGGCTCGATGCGCGGCGTTGCATCTCCTATCTAACCATCGAGCACAAGGGGCCGATTCCGGCCGAGTTCCGCAAGGCGATGGGCAACCGCATCTACGGCTGCGACGATTGCCTTGCCGTCTGCCCGTGGAACAAGTTCGCGCAGGCCGCACGGGAAACGAAGCTGCAGGCGCGGCAAGACCTGAAAAGCCCGGCGATCGCCGACCTGTTGACGCTGGACGACGCGGCGTTCCGGGCGAAATTTTCCGGATCGCCGATCAAGCGGATCGGCCGCGACCGCTTCATCCGCAACCTGCTGATCGCGGCGGGCAACAGCGGCGACGCTGCAATGGCAAGCCTTGTCGAACAGCATCTGGCCGATCCCGACGCGACCGTGCGCGGCGCTGCGGTCTGGGCGGTTTTGCAACTGTCGGACCCGGGTCATATACACAGACTAAGGACCAGACACTCGCGCACCGAATCGGACGCGGCGGTGATCGGCGAATGGGGCAAGGCGATCGTATGAAGGCTTTCATCTTCGGGGCCGGTTATTCGGGCCGCGCCTATGGACGGCTGCTGGCCCAGCGGGCCGTTCCCGTATCCGGTACGACGCGTACCGCCGGAAAGGCCGAGGCGCTGAGGGCCGACGGCATCGAGCCGTTCCTGTTCGACGGGGGGAAAGCCTCCGACGACCTGCTCGAGGCGCTGCGCGACGCCACACATCTCATTGTTTCGATCGGCCCGGAATCGAAGGGCGACCCGGTGGTCAACGCGTTGCGCGCGGGCGTGGCGGCGCTGCCGAAGCTGGAATGGATCGGCTATCTGTCCACCGTCGGCGTCTATGGCGATCACGGCGGGGAATGGGTCACCGAGGAGACCGCCTGCCGGCCGGTCTCACAGCGATCGGTGCAGCGTCTGGCGGCCGAGACAAGCTGGCAGATCTTCGCCGACATGATCTCCGCGCCGCTGGCCATCCTGCGCCTGTCGGGTATCTACGGACCCGGCCGCAACGCCTTCGTGAATCTGGAAAACGGCTCGGCGAAGCGCCTTATCAAGACCGGACAGGTCTTCAACCGCATCCATGTCGACGACATTGCGCGGGCGCTGGAGTTCCTCGGCGAACGGCGGGCGGCGGGCATTTACAACATCACGGATGACGAACCGTCGCCGCCGCAGGACGTTGTCGAATATGCAGCCTCTTTAATGAAAGTTGATCCACCGCCGCAAATCGACTTCGATACCGCCACAATTTCGCCCATGGCCCGCTCCTTTTACGGGGAGAACAAGCGCGTTTCCAACGCGAAGGTGAAATTGGCCGGTTTCGACTTTGTCTATCCC
>JBAQHA010000360.1:0-7270 GCA_049288075.1 Oricola sp. | reverse complement strand
GGACTTGGACGAGCGCTGGGACGGCTCGGGAAAGCCGGAGGGCCTTGAGGCTTGTGCCATTTCGCCGGCCGCCAATATCGCGCTGCTGGCGCAGGTGGCCGATGTCTTCGCCATCGAGCACGGCAGGCAGGCGGCGGTCGACGAAATCAGGGCGCGATCGGGAACGTGGTTCAGGCCGGAACTGGTCGATGCGTTCCTGGCGGTCCAGCAGGCCGACGACTTCTGGGACAGGATGCGGGAAGCCGATCTTGCCGGGCGGGTCTATGCGATGCACCCGGCGAACCGCGAGATCGCGGTCGACGAAGACTATCTCGATGACGTCGCCTCGGCTTTCGCCGATGTGGTCGACGCGAAAAGTCCCTATACCGCCAATCACTCGACCCGCGTGACGTTCTATGCCGACATGATCGCCGAGGAACTCGGCCTTGCGGCGGCGCACCGGCGCTGGCTGCGCCGGGCGGCGCTCCTGCACGACATCGGCAAGCTGGCGGTCAGCAACCAGATACTCGACAAGCCAGGCAGGCTGGACGATCGCGAGTGGGAAGTGGTCAGGAGCCATCCCTGGCACAGCGAGCGGATCCTCGAGCGCGTCTCCGCCTTCGCCGACATCGCCCCGATTGCCGGCGCGCATCACGAGCGCCTCGACGGCAAGGGTTATCCAAATGGCCTGGAAGGCGACGAGATCTGCCTCGAAACGCGCATTCTCACCGTGGCGGACGTGTTCGACGCGCTGGTCGCCGAACGTCCCTACCGCGCGGCGATGCCCGTGGCTAAGGCGCTTGCGGTGATCGCGAAGGATGTCGGGACGGCGTTCGATCCCGGTTGCGTCGCGGCTCTGAAGAAGGGTTTGACGCGGCTCGGAAATCCGGAGGCGGACGAAAAGGCCGCCTGAGAGAGGCCTCCGGCGCCGGGCGCCGAAGGCCGCCGTGTATCAGGCCGCCGCGTGGTGCAGGCGGTTCTGGAACATCAGGTTGTCGGTCAGGCGGCTGGCGTTCTTGGCGACCGCCAGCACGGCGAGGTCGATCAGCGGCTCGACGATGATGACCGTCACGTAGGCCGCGCCGAATGATGCGATGTGGGTGAGGTTGGCGACCGTGAAGCCGTGGCCGTAGAGGGCCCAGAACGCCACCCAGGCGACGATGCCGCCCTGGTAGGACGTCGAGAGAGCCAGCGCCTGGCCGTATTTCACGTCCTTGTAGGCGGTCTTCGTCGGGATCACCTTCCGTGCGAGCAAGCTCATCGCGTAGAGCGGCACGATCAGCGACGTGACGTTCATGCCGTATTGCGGCAGGTCGAACGGCGCGAAGAACACGCCCTGGATCAAAAGGCCGAGCGCAAGGCCGATCGCGGCCGGGCCGGCCCCGAAGATCAGGAACAGCGTCGAGCCGAGGATCAGGTGAACCTCGGAAACGCCGACCGGGTGATGTGGCAGAAGTTCGAAGAACGAAAAGACGAGGGTCGTCGTGATGGCCGAGCGGGCCGCCAGCGAAGCGATGCCGCCGTCCCTGGTGATCGTGTCGCGCGCCATCTTGGCGACGAGGCCGAAAGCGGCGGCGGCGGTTGCGTAGCTGAGAACGATCTTGGCGCCGTCCACGACGCCGGGTTCGATATGCATGTCAGTCCCTTTCTTGCACCCATCGTGCTTTGTGGCGGCGCCGAGAGTGCGCCGCCGTTCAGGTCAGTCCGGGCAGGTCTCCTGACTCGCGCTTCATCACCGGCGTCCGCCTTCCCAGGAAATCCCAGTGGCATATTGGACGCGGCTCACGCTCACAGTTGCGTGGGCAGTCACGGATCGGGCCCCGTTTGGGTCGTCCCTACCGTGTTCCCTTTTGATCCGGGAGGCTTGGCCTCCCTGGAACCCGAACAGGTGGAAGCTTAGCGAAGGTCGGAGGCGGAAACAATGTACCGTTGCGGCTAAATCTGACGCGTTGTCGACATCGCTTGCCGTGTCAGATGCTCTTCAGGCTGACGCGCTTGTGGAGGTCTTCCACACTCTCGACACGCTCGGAATAGCGGTTGGTAAGATAGGCGGACTTGTCGCGCGTCAGCAGGGTGAACTTCATCAGTTCCTCCATCACGTCGACGACGCGGTTGTAGTAGGACGACGGCTTCATCCGCCCGTCCTCGTCGAACTCCAGCCAGGCCTTGGCGACGGAGGACTGGTTGGGGATGGTGATCATCCGCATCCACCGGCCGAGGATGCGCATCTGGTTGACGGCGTTGAAGCTCTGCGAGCCGCCGCAGACCTGCATCACCGCCAGCGTGCGCCCCTGCGTTGGCCGTATGCCACCGATCGGGGACAACGGAAGCCAGTCGATCTGCGCCTTCATGACGCCGGTCATCGCGCCGTGCCGTTCCGGCGAGCACCAGACATGCGCCTCCGACCACAAGGACAATTCGCGCAGTTCCTGCACCTTGGGATGATCCGCCGATGTGTCGTCGGGAAGCGGGAGGCCGCCGGGATCGAAAATCCGCACTTCCGCGCCGAGGCGGTCGAGCACCCGCGCCGCCTCGTAGGTCAAGAACCGGCTGTAAGAGCGCTTGCGAAGCGAGCCGTAAAGCATCAGGACACGCGGCTTGTGCTGCGATGGAGCGGTGTTGAACAGCGCCGAATAGTCGATCTCGTGAAGGAGATCATCGGCGAGGTTGGGCAGGCTTCTGTCGTCTCTCCAATCCATGCGGCGGTCTAGCTGGCGTGGGAAACGGCGAGATCCGTTGCCCCCTCCATGGCGCCGATCGTGTTGAGCGCGGTCTTCAGGTCCTTTGCGTGCATTTGCTCGAATGGCAGGGACATCAGTGCCCGGATTCGCGCTTCGAGCAGCCTGTAGGTCTCCGTAAAGGCCGCGCGGCGCTCCTCGGCTGTTTCGCCCTGCCCAGCGGGGTCCGGAATGCCCCAGTGCGCCTGAACCGGCGCGCCCGGCCAGATCGGGCAGGTCTCGCCGGCCGCGTTGTCGCAGACCGTGATTACGATATCCATCTTCGGCGCATCCGGGCCGTCGAACTCGTCCCAGGACTTCGACCGCAGGCCAGCCGTGTCGTGACCGTAGGCTTCGAGCAGCGCGATCCCGTCGGGATTGGGCGTGCCGCGCGGCGTCGAACCGGCGGAGAAGGCGTTGACGCGGCCTTCGCCGAGTTTCGCCAGGATCGCCTCGCCGAGAATCGAGCGCGCGGAATTGGCGGTGCAAAGGATGAGAATGTTTTTCATGAAGAAAACCGGGAAAACCCTTGTAAAGACTTATCTTTCCTTGCCAATCGAATCGAGATGCCGTTGCAGGGCGAGGCTGTCCAGCGAGGGAATCGGAAGGTTGATGAAGACCGAAATGCGATTGTTCAGCATGCGATAGGCGTCCGAGAAGGCAAGGCGTCTTTCGGCCTCGTTGCCTTGCGCGACCGCCGGATCGGGAACGCCCCAATGCGCCGACATCGGCTGGCCCGGCCAAACGGGACAGGTTTCGGCGGCGGCCTGGTCGCAGACGGTGAAGACGAAATCCATCACCGGCGCGCCTGGCACGGCGAATTCCGCCCAATCCTTGGAGCGAGCGAACGACGTGTCGTAGTTGAGGCCCTTCAGGAGGTTCATCGTGTCGGGATGGACCTCGCCTTTGGGATGCGATCCCGCCGACCACGCCTTGAACCGGCCCGCGCCTTCGCGATTGAGGATCGCCTCGGCCATGATCGAGCGCGCGGAATTGCCGGTACACAAGAATAGCACATTGTAGACTTTGCCGCTCATGCGGAGCCTCCCCTAACAGGCGCAGACAATTTCATCGAGGACGGGTTTGCACAGCTCAGGATTGCCGCCGCAGCAATCCTCCATCAGGAAGGCGAGCAGGGCGCGCATACCGTCGAAATCGGCGAAATAGCGGATGATGCGGCCCTCCCGCTCGCTGCGCACCAGTCCGGCGCGCGCCAGCACGGCGAGATTGGCCGACATCGTGTTCTGGCGGACGCTTAACGCCTCGGCGATATCGCCGGCGGCCATGCCGTCGGCTCCCTTCTTGACCAGAAGCCGGAAGACATCCAGCCGGGTCTCCTGCGCAAGCGCATGCAGCGCTTCGATCGAGTGCAATTTATCCATATTTCAAGAACTATTGATATGTCTTGGGAAAGTCAAGCCGCGAACCCGCCACATCGCCCTGCGAATGACCGGGGTCGCCGGCGGCATGGGCTCCTGTCACGGCAGGGCCGGCCGGGCGTTCAGAGCCAGTTGAGAACGACGGCCGCGACCGCGATGTAGCGCAACGTCTTTGCGAGCGCGACGATCGCGATGAAGGAGGGCAGGGGCTCCCGCAACACGCCCGCCACGACCGTCAGCGCGTCGCCGCCGAACGGCATCCAGCTGAGCAGCAGGCTCCAGCGCCCCCATCGCGAATACCAGCGGGTCGCCCGGTCGAGCTGCGCTTCGCTGGCGGGAAACCACTTGCGATGCCGGAAACTCTCGATGCCGCGGCCGATAGCCCAGTTGACGACGGCGCCGAGCGTATTGCCGGCGCTGGCCACGGCTATCAGCGTGACCAGCGGAAACTCGCCCGCGGCGACCAGCGCGGCGAGGCCTGCCTCCGATTGCGCCGGGAATATCGTCGCGGCCAGGAATGCCAGCGCGAACAGTCCCGTATAGGCGCCGAGCGCCATCACCGGCCGCCGCTCCGGTGTTCCGATTCTCCGTATTTGATACTGGCGCCCGCATTGGATGCCTTGTACAGAAACCGCATTTCATGCCCTGCCAGTGTGGATCCAAGTGCTCGAAGTTTTTTCCGTCACCGGCCCGATCTACATCACCATAGCGATCGGGTATATCGCCACGCGGTCCGGCCTCTTCGCCGCGTCCGACATGCGCATTCTCGGCCGTTACGTGCTTTTTCTCGCGCTGCCGGCATTGCTGTTTCGCGCCTTGTCGCAGAAACCGGTGACCGAAATCGCAAATCCCGCCTACGTCGCCGCCTATCTCGGCGGCACGGTGACGATGGTCGTGGTCGGTTACCTCGTCGTGCGCAGGATTCTCGGCCGCGAGCGCGCCTTCGCCGCCGTCTCCGCGATGGGCATGTCGTGCCCGAACAGCGGCTTCGTAGGCTATCCGATCATGCTGCTGACGTTTCCCTCTTTCGCGGGGACGATTCTGGCGCTCAACATGTTCGTCGAGAACATCTTCATCATCCCCCTCCTGCTTGTGATGGCCGAGCGCGCCAAGGGCAGCGAAGGCCATCCGCTTCAGGTTCTCGGGTCGGCGCTTCTGCGACTTGCGACGAGCCCGATCGTGATCGGCCTTGCCGCCGGCCTGCTCGTTTCGCTGAGTGGGATCGCGCTGCCGTCCGTGGTTACCAGGTCGATCGACCTGTTCGCCTCCTCGAGCGCCGCTCTGTCGCTGTTCTTCATTGGCGGAACGCTGGTCGGCCTGCCCATGTCGGGGATGGCGGGCAAGATCGTGCCGATCGTCATCGGCAAGCTGTTCGCCCATCCGGCGATCATGGTGGCTGCGGTGCTGGCGATTCCCTATCTCGGGTTCCCGCCGATCGAATCGCCATTGCGCGAGGCCGTCGTGCTGTCGGCGGCGATGCCGATTTTCGGCATCTACCCGATCCTCACCCAGAAATACGGCGAGGAGGGCGTCAGCGCCGTGGCGCTTCTCGCGACCACGCTTTTCTCGTTTTTCACGGTGAGCTTTTTGCTCTGGATGTTGCCCTGAGTTTCGGGATCGGGGACTGTCCCGCGATGGGATGTGTCGCGATTATGCCCGCGACGCGAATGCAGGGGCAAGCCTGACCATGGATGAGCAGGATAGCACGCCGTCAGGCTTCTTGCGCCTGTCCGCGCCGTGGCTCAAGGCGGGCGCCGCCGTGTTCGGCGTCGCTATCTATGCGATGCACCGCTTCTCCGCCGCGGTCCACTGGAAGGATGTCAACCAGGACCTTTCCAACCGGTCATGGAGCAGCATGTCCCGGTAAGGCGGTCAGTCGTTGCTCGCGACAGCCGGCCCGGAGACCAGCGTGCGCGCGCCTGGCCCTTCGGCCGCCCGCACATCGTCGCGATTGTAGAGAATGCACTTGTCGAGCGACAGGCAACCGCACCCGATGCAGGCGCCGAGATTGTCGCGCAGCCGTTGCAGCTTCAACAGCCGTTCGTCGAGCGCTTTCGACCATTTCGCCGAGATATGCTCCCAGTCCTCGCGGGTCGCCACGCGGTCGTCGGGCAGCGTCGACAGGGCCTCGGCGATCTCCTTGAGCGGAATGCCGAGTTCCTGCGCGAAACGGATGATCGACAGCCTGCGCACCGCCGCGCGGCTGTAGCGGCGCTGGTTGCCGCGGGTGCGCGTCGATCTCACCAGTCCTTTCCTCTCGTAGAAATGCAGTGTCGAGACCGGCAGGCCGGTGCGTTCGGAGACTTGGCCGATTGTCCATTCGAGCATTGCCATGATGAACCCGCTTCTTGATCTGAAGTTTGGTTGAGGTTGCAACATTCTCGGTGCTGCGGGCAAGCCGGCTCTTTCGTTTTGCAGCCGCTAGGGATTGAATTCGCGCCGCATTGACTGCAACTAGTGGGGGGATGACGACAATCCGCCGCCAGAACCAGCGGCGACCCCGACGGGATGACGACAATGACCCAGGCGACCCGGAATCGCGCCACGAAGGCTCCCGCAAAGGGCAAGACCGCTGCCGAGCGATTCGGCGTTATCGAGCGCCCGGTGCTGGAGTGGACGCCCGAGATCGCCGAGGAGACCGAGCACCTCTACCAGAAGGTCAAGGACCACATCCCGCGCATCGAATGGCCTGTCTACGCGCCCTATGTCGCCGCTATCAACCGGCTGAAGAAGGAACGCAACGCCGTCATCTTGGCGCACAACTACCAGACGCCGGAGATCTATCATTGCGTCGCCGACATCGTCGGCGACTCGCTGGCGCTCGCCAGGGAAGCGACGAAAGTCGACGCCGAGATCATCATCCAGTGCGGCGTCCACTTCATGGCTGAGACGTCGAAGCTGCTCAATCCGGACAAGACCGTCCTGATCCCGGACATGAAGGCGGGTTGCAGCCTGGCCGAATCCATCACCGGCGCCGATGTTCGGTTGCTGCGTGAGCGCTATCCCGGCGTTCCCGTTGTCACCTACGTCAACACCTCCGCCGAGGTGAAGGCGGAGACCGACATCTGCTGCACCTCCGCGAACGCCGTGCAGGTGGTTGAATCCTTCGGCGTCGACAGGGTGCTGTGCATTCCCGACGAGTACTTGGCTCTCAACGTCGCGGCCCAGACCAAGGTGAAGATCCTCACATGGAAG
>JBAQHA010000359.1:0-1772 GCA_049288075.1 Oricola sp. | reverse complement strand
GATGGCGGCCGCGTCTTCATGTCGCCCGGCCCGGTGTGGGAGCCGCAGCCGTCGGGCATCGACCCGTGGCACGGCGCGCGGGCCTTCTTCGCCGCGGGCATCCGCAGGGGAGACCTCGTCCACAATTCGCTTTCCTATCACATGACGCCGGGCGGCTTCATTCTCGACGAAGGCGCGCGGGCGGTTGGCGCGCGGGTGTTCCCGGCGGGGGTCGGCAACACGGAGCAGCAGGTGGAGGCGGCGGCATTCCTGAAACCGAACGCCTATGCGGGCACGCCGGACTTCCTGAAGATGATGCTCGACAAGGCGGCCGAGATGGGTCGCGACCTGTCGTCGATCACGAAGGCGCTGGTGTCGGGCGGAGCGCTGTTTCCTTCGATGCGCGCCGAATACGCGGAGCGCGGCGTCACGGTGATGCAGGCCTATGCGACCGCCGATCTCGGCGCCATCGCGTATGAGAGCGCCCATGACGGCGCGATCCTGCCGGGCATGATCGTCTCGGAGAACATGATCATCGAGATCGTGCGCCCCGGCACAGGCGATCCGGTGCCTGCGGGCGAAGTCGGCGAACTGGTCGTTACCTCGTTCAACACGGCCTATCCGCTGATCCGCTTCGGCACGGGAGATCTCTCCGCCGTGCTCGACGAACGGTCTCCCTGCGGGAGGTCCAACATGCGCATCAAGGGCTGGATGGGCCGCGCCGACCAGCGCACCAAGGTCAAGGGCATGTTCGTCGATCCCAAGCAGGTCGACGCCGTCGTCAAGTCCGTGCCGGGCATCGCGCGGGCGCGGCTGGTGGTCGATCGCGACGGCGACAGCGACGCGATGACGCTGATCGTCGAGCCGTCGAACGGAGCGACGCCGGATACCGCGGCGCTCGGCGCGGCGCTCGTCGCGCATACCAAGCTGAGAGGCGCGGTCGAAATCTCCGCCTCGTTGCCGAACGACGGCAAGGTGATCGACGACCGCCGCGACTATTCCAAATAGCGTGGCCTCAGCGGCCGAGGGTGTAGAACTCGTCGTTGGCGCGGGTGCTGGTGACGTTGGCGATGCGGTTCGACATGCCGAAGAAGGCCGAAATGCCGGCGATGTCCCAGGCGTCATCCTCGGTGAAGCCGTGTCCGGCGAGCGTGGCGAAATCCTCTTCGCCGATCTCCCAGGAACGGGCGGAAACCTTCATCGCGAAATCGAGCATCGCCTTCTGGCGTGGCGTGATGTTCGCCTTGCGGTAATTGACGGCGACCTGATCGGCGATCAGCGGGTCCTTAGCCCGGATGCGCAGGATCGCGCCATGGGCGACGACGCAGTACTGGCACTGGTTGGCGTTGGACGTGGCGACCACGATCATCTCGCGCTCGGCCTTGGTCAGGTTACCGGGCCTTTCCATCAGCGCGTCGTGATAGGCGAAGAAGGCGCGGAACTCCTCCGGGCGGCGCGCCAGCAGCAGGAAGACGTTGGGGATGAAACCGGATTTTTCCTGCACGGCGAGAATGCGTTCGCGGATGTCCTCGGGCACGTCCTTGAGGTCGGGGATGGGATAGCGGCTGATCGGTTGGGTCGCCGAAGACATCGTATGCTCCTCCATTGTCATGCGCCGGCTCTCGGCGAACCGGCACGTCCCTTTCTGGCCCGGCACGGAGGGATTTTCCACCCCGATATTTCTGGAAACGACGCAGTCGCCATGGTCTAAAGCAGGCGGCGACAAGGAGGAGACGCCGATGGATTTCACCATTTCGCCCCGCATCGAGGATTTCCGCGAGCGCATCGCCCGC
>JBAQHA010000358.1:0-8710 GCA_049288075.1 Oricola sp. | reverse complement strand
ATCCAGGCGGTGGCCGTCCTTGCCCCGGCCGCAAGCTGCGCTTCGCTTCCTGCCGGGTCGCCGGCAAGCGCGGAGGGCTGCCCGGCCGGTTCCCCGGCCAAGGGAAGACCCGCTGGCCCGGCAATGGCGCGCCATTTGACCGCCTTGCGCGCGGCGCGCCGGCGCAGGGTGACCGCGATGTCGCGGGCGGCGATGAAGACCAGGCGGCGGACGGCGGATTCGGCCGGGCGCAGCAGGGCGAGGATGGCGCGCCAGGAAGCGTGCGGCAGGCTTTCCGCCCCGCCCTCGTCCAGCCCGGCCCTGAACCACAGCACCGTGACGACGCGCAGCAGCGCCGCGCGGTTGCGCGAAATCGCATTCTCCCACCATTCCCTCGAGCCGTATGTCATGCCGGACAGGATGCGGGAGGCGGCGGGACGGTGGACAGGAAAATGCGGTTGGGCCGGTTAAGGGACTGGAATTGCTGGGGGAAAGGGGAAGGAGGCGGGGGAGGCTGTCAAACGGAGGGGCGCAAGATGGTGGATCGGCCTTCTCCCCCTGTGGGAGAAGGCGGGAGCGGGGCCTCAGACGCGGCGCTCCACCATCATCTTCTTGATCCGGGCGATCGCCTTGGCCGGGTTCAGGCCCTTGGGGCAGGTCTGGGTGCAGTTCATGATGGTGTGGCAGCGATAGAGGCGGAAGGGGTCCTCGAGATGGTCCAGCCGCTCGCCGGTCGCCTCGTCGCGCGAGTCGATCAGCCAGCGACAGGCCTGCAGCAAGGCGGCGGGGCCGTCGTCTTCCCGACCTTTCAATCGCCTGTCTCAAGCGCCGGCGGCGTCGAGGCGGGCTTTCAGGGCGGCGATTTCGTCTTCCAGTGTCTGGACGCGCTGTTCCAGTTCCGAGATGCGCGACGGCGCGGATTCGCGCGGGGCGCCGGCGGGCGCGACGTCGGCGATATCGACATCGCCCGACAGGAGATGGGCGAACCGGTCTTCGCGCTGGCCGGGCGCGCGGCCGATCTCCTTGGCCAGCGCCGGCCGCTTGCCGATCAGCATGTCCAGTTCCTGGCGGACATCATCGGCGGAGCGGAAATTCGCCATGCGTTCGGCGCGCGTCAGCAATTCGTTGATTGTCTGCGGCCCGCGCAACAGCAAAAGCGCCAACAGCGCCGCTTGCGGTATGGTCAGGACGAAATGGGCGCTCGCCTGTTGCTCGAACCGTTCGACACGCGAGCCGAATGCCCGCCGGGCAAGTTCCTTCGCCTCAAGAGACTGAAGCGCCCGGTTGATCTCGACCGGCTCGAGCGCCATGACCGGTTCGCGCGACGTCTTCTGGTTCGCCGCGGCCTGCAGGGCATTGAGCGACAGCGGATAGACATCCGGCGTCAGCTGCTGCTTTTCGATCAGGCAGCCGAGCACGCGCGCTTCGGCGGGATTGAGGTGAGGAAGGTCGGTCATGGGGTCAGATTAGCGGAGGACCGGGCCTCGGGGCCAGTCCTGCATGGTCGATATTTCCATACAGGATACGCGCGATGTCCACCGGCCGTCGGCGCGCCTCAAACCCTTCTTTCCACCATCATCTTCTTGATCTCGGCAATCGCCTTGGCCGGGTTCAGGCCCTTGGGGCAGGTCTGGGTACAGTTCATGATGGTGTGGCAGCGATAGAGGCGGAAGGGGTCCTCGAGATGGTCCAGCCGCTCGCCGGTCGCCTCGTCGCGCGAGTCGATCAGCCAGCGATAGGCCTGCAGCAAGGCGGCGGGGCCGAGATAGCGGTCGCCGTTCCACCAGTAGGAGGGGCAGGAGGTCGAGCAGCAGGCGCACAGGATGCACTCGTAGAGGCCGTCGAGCAGGGCGCGGTCCTCGTGGGACTGGCGCCATTCCTTTGCCGGGGCCGGCGTATGCGTCTGCAGCCAGGGCTCGATGGAGGCGTGCTGGGCGTAGAAATTGGTCATGTCAGGCACGAGATCCTTGACGACCTGCATGTGCGGCAAGGGATAGACCTTCACGGGACCGCTGATCTCGTCGGCGCCCTTGGTGCAGGCGAGGGTGTTGGTGCCGTCGATGTTCATGGCGCAGGAGCCGCAGACGCCCTCGCGGCAGGAGCGGCGCAGCGTTAGCGTCGGATCGACATTGTTCTTGATCCACAACAGCCCGTCGAGGACCATCGGGCCGCAATCGTCCATGTCGACGTAGTAGGTGTCGATCCGCGGATTCTTGCCGTCTTCCGGGTTCCAGCGATAGATGCGGTATTCGCGCAGATTGGACGCGCCGTCCGGCTTCGGCCAGGTCCTGCCCTCGTTGATCTTCGAGTTTTTCGGGAGTGCGAGTTCAACCATTCCATCGGCTCCGCATCAATGCGTTCTGAGTTCCTTGCGGACGACGAGCTTCAGTCCGCTCCAAATATCGGTGACTGCGCAGACCTTCACATCGACAAGCCCGGACGGCAGCAGCGCCGCGCGGATACCGTCCTCGGTGATGTCGGTCGCCACCTTCGACGATTTCTTCGGCCACGAGATCCAGATCATGCCGTCGGGCATGATCCAGTCGCGGAAGGTCTCGGCGTTGTCGGCGAGGTCGGCCCTTTCGGTCGTGAAGGCATGGACATAGTCGTAATGGCCCTCGCCCGGCAGGGCGTCCCATCCGGCGCGCTCGCAATGGGCGAAATCACGCGCTTCGGCGAGTTCCGAAACCGCGTATGGCAGGGCGACGAACAGCGCGGCGTGGCCGTCCCGCATGCCGAGCTTGTCGGCGAGGGGCTTGCCCGAATATCCGGCCGCGGCAATCGCCATCGTCAGTACACCCGCGCCTTCGGGGCGATCTTCTTCAACTCGATGCCCTCGGCGATCAGATCGGTGTGGACCGGGCGGTAGTCGAGCGTGACCTTGCCGCTGTCGTCGACCCAGGCGAGCGTGTGCTTGCGCCAGTTGTCATCGTCGCGGCCGCCGAGCGGGCCGGTCGCGTAGTCCTCGCGGGCATGCGCCCCGCGCGATTCCTTGCGGGCCTCGGCGCCATGAACCGTGGTGATGGCGCAGGCCATCAGGTTTTCCAGCTCCAGCGTCTCGACGAGATCGGAGTTCCAGATCATCGAATGGTCGGTGACCTTGAGATCGGGGAGTTCGCCCCAGATCGCCGAGACGCGCTTGCAGCCCTGTTCGAGCGATTCCTGGGTGCGGAAGACGGCGGCGTCCTCCTGCATGGCGCGCTGCATCTTCTCGCGCAGCACGGCGGTCGGCGTCGAGCCGTCGGCGTGGCGCAGGCGGTCGAAGCGGGAGATTATCTTCTCCCAGGACGCTTCGTCGACGTCCGGTATCGCGGCGTCGCGGTCGATCACCTCGCCGGCGCGGATGGCGGCGGCGCGGCCGAAGACCACGAGGTCGATCAGGGAGTTGGAGCCGAGGCGGTTGGCGCCGTGGACGCTCGCGCAACCGGCTTCGCCGACGGCCATCAGGCCGGGCGCGATCGCGTCGGGGCTGCCGTTGGCCGGATTGATCACCTCGCCCCAGTAGTTCGTCGGGATGCCGCCCATGTTGTAATGGACGGTCGGCAGGACCGGGATCGGCTCCTTCGTCACGTCGACGCCGGAGAAGATCCTGGCCGATTCCGAGATGCCCGGCAGGCGCTCGGCGAGGACGGCGGGATCGAGGTGGTCGAGGTGCAGGAAGATGTGGTCCTTCGCCTTGCCGACGCCGCGGCCCTCGCGGATTTCCAGCGTCATGCAGCGCGAGACGACGTCGCGGGACGCCAGGTCCTTCGCCGACGGGGCGTAGCGCTCCATGAAGCGCTCGCCCTCGGAGTTGACGAGATAGCCGCCCTCGCCGCGCGCGCCCTCGGTGATGAGGCAGCCGGCGCCGTAGATGCCGGTCGGGTGGAACTGGACGAATTCCATGTCCTGGAGCGGCAGGCCGGCGCGGGAAATCATGCCGTTGCCGTCGCCGGTGCAGGTGTGCGCGGACGTGGCGGAGAAATAGGCGCGGCCGTAGCCGCCGGTCGCCAGCACGACCATCTTGGCCGAGAAGCGGTGGATGGTGCCGTCGTCGAGGTTCCAGGCCACCACGCCGGTGCAGACGCCGTCTTCCGACATGATCAGGTCGAGGGCGAAATACTCGATGAAGAACTGCGCCTTGTTCTTGACCGACTGGCCGTAGAGCGTGTGCAGGATGGCGTGGCCGGTGCGGTCGGCGGCGGCGCAGGTGCGCTGGACGGGCGGGCCGTCGCCGTAGTTCTGCATGTGGCCGCCGAAGGGGCGCTGGTAGATCTTGCCGTCCTCGGTGCGGGAGAAGGGCACGCCGTAATGCTCGAGCTCGTAGACGGCCTTGGGCGCTTCCATGGCGAGGTACTGCATGGCGTCGACATCGCCGAGCCAGTCGGAGCCCTTGACGGTGTCGTACATGTGCCACTGCCAGCAGTCGGGCGTCATGTTGGTCAGCGAGGCGGCAATGCCGCCCTGGGCCGCGACCGTGTGCGAGCGCGTCGGGAAGACCTTGGTGATGCAGGCCGTGCGCAGGCCCTGCTCGGCCATGCCGAGCGTGGCGCGAAGCCCGGCGCCGCCGGCGCCGACGACGACGACGTCGAACTTGTGATCCTCGGTCCGGTAGGCCTTACCGGCGTTCGAAGCTTGCGTGTTCATGCGTAACGTTCTCCGCAGTCGCGAACCGGGCGCCGGCGAGACGCCGTCAGCCCGCAAAACCCAGTTTCAGTATCGAGAATATGGCGAGCGCGCCGACGGCGAAGGTGAAGAACACGTTCGCCAGGAGGGCGGCGAGTTTCGCGTTCTCGCCGTGGACATAATCCTCGATGATGACCTGCATGCCGAGCTTGGCGTGGTAGAGCCCGCTGACCACGACGAGCAGCAGGACCACGGCGACGAACGGGTGCGAAAGCGTCGCGCGGACTTCCTCCCAGGGCTTGCCGATGCAGGTGGCGACGATCCACACGAAGGCGATCATCAGCGGCACGTTGGCGACGGCGGTGACGCGCTGGCGCCAGAAATGACCGGTGCCGTCCTTGGCGGAGCCGAGGCCGTGGGCGCGCTTGTAGGGAGTCAAGATCGACATGTGTTCACTCCTGCCTTACTGGGCGACCGCGCCGACGATCCAGACCGCCAGCGTCAGCACCACCGATCCGGCGAGGTTCGCCCAGGCGAGCTTCGTGGCGGTGTGCTTCTCGAACAGGTGGCCGAGATCCCAGGCGAAATGGCGCAGGCCGCCGAGCATGTGGTGGATCAGCGCCCATGTGTAGCCGAACAGGACCAGCATGCCGAACCAGGAGCCGAAGAAGCCGTTGACGAAGGCGAAATAGTCCGGGCCGGAAGCGGCGGCGATCAGCCACCAGGCAACCAGCAGCGTGCCGACGTAAAGCGCGGCGCCGGTGATGCGATGGACGATCGACATCACCATGGTCGGAATCGGCTTGTAGATCTGCAGATGCGGCGAAAGCGGCCGGTTCGTATTGGCGGCGGGTTGCGAAGCGCTCACGGTCTGGCTGCTCCTCGATCGGGACGGGCAATTGCACTTTGGATGTGCGCCCGTATTAGGCTGGCTGGGCCGCCGCGTCAAAGCAACGCGCCGGCATCGGCATCATCCCTTAGAGGGATTTTGGTGCAATGCAACAGCGCAGTTCGGTTTAATCGATTGGAAACAGGCGGATAATCGAAAAAGTTATCGCCGCGCCGTTTCCAGATCCCGGTTTTACCGACGAAGCGATCAGCGGCCGCATTCGACGGGGACCTGGCCGGAGACGAACCAGGTCGCATTGCCGCCTTCCAGAATCAGCGCGTAAATACCCTCGGCATAGCGGGTGGACTGGCCGGGGGGGCTGGCGGGAATCGTCGCCTCGATGCCGCGGCTGTCGGTGACGGTGACCATGGGGCCGGCCCGGCGGACCACCAGCGAAACGTCGTTGGAACAGCGGAAGCTCGTCTGGCGGGCAGGCGAGGAGGTTGTGGACGGCTGGTAACCGGAGGTCTCGCACGCGGCGAGAAAGGCCGGCAGCAGAAGGGAAAAGAGGATGCGGAATCGTGTCATGGCGCCGTGATACGCCGGGCAATTATGGCGGGCAAGACGTTATGCGACGGCCATCTCCTTCAACGCGCCGGGCGATTCGGCGCCGAAAACGCAGACGCGATTGCGGCCCTCGCGCTTGGCGCGGTAGAGCGCCTTGTCGGCGAGATGGGCGACACCGGCGACGGTATGGCCCCGCCGCCAGGCGGCAATGCCGAAGCTGGCGGTGACGGAAGCGCCGTCGAGCTGATCGTGGGCGATCTCGGCAAAGACCGTGCGCACGGCTTCGGCGAACAACGAGGCGGTCGCGATATCGGCATTGGCGATGACGATCAGGAACTCCTCGCCGCCCCAGCGCACGACCAGATCCCGATCGCGCGCCGTGCCGGCCAGAATGCGGGCAAACTTGCGAATGACCGCGTCGCCCGCCTCGTGACCGTAGCGGTCGTTGACGGACTTGAAGCCGTCGATATCGGCCATGACGACGGCGTGGCCGGCACCTCCGGCGGCGATCCGCGCGGCAAAGGACCCGATGCGCGAATCATATCCGCGCCGGTTGAGAACGCCGGTAAGCGGATCGGTCTCGCTGGTCGTGGTGAGACGGTTGACGATTTCCATGCCGACCAGGACGAAAAGCACGATGGCCACCGCGAGCGCCGACAGGGCGATCGTGAAATGCAGCGACAGGGCGATCAGCGACGACGCGTAGTTCTCGTTGGTCAGGCCTTCGCCGCCGGTCACGATGACGAAACCGGCGCGCGCGCCGATGCAGGCGCCGATGACGAGCAGCGTTACCTGAAGGATGCTGTCGATCGGGCGGTTCATCTGCCGGCGAAGAACCAGCGCCGGCATCATGATCGTGACGGCGTTTCCGACATTCATGACGATGATGCGGCCGACGATGTCGTCATGGACCAGGATGAACCACGACAGGCTCGCCAGCATCGCCGTCGCCGCGGCGACCGCGAAGCTCCAGGGAATCCGCTCCGCGTAATAGTAAAACAGCCCCGAGATGAAGACCTGGGCCGTCGCCACATACAGGATGTTGATCACGTAGAGCGCGACGGCGAGCGGCATGGCGTCGCGCATGTAATCGGCAAACGCGCCGGCGGCGCCCAGGAAGAAGGCGAGCGCAAACAGGCGAACAGGCACCACATCGCGCGCGAAATGCCAGATGACGGTGAAGCCAAATGACAGCACCAGAAGGATCAGCGGACCGATCAACTGGAAATAGTTTTGCGCCTGCAAAAGCCTAGCCCCGGATACATCCCGGCCGCCGGGCCGGTAAAATTCGCGCAATGATTGCAGGACTGTTTTGATTTCGGGTTAAGGCGGGGGAAGTTTTTCCCTTCGGTCGAAAATGTCGCAGCCATTCGGGAAAGCCGGGAAACGGCGCGGCGCCCAGGCGACGGCCCCTTTCACCGTCGCGGAATCCACTCTAAAGCGGAAGCATGTTCGCCGTCTTCATCACGGTCGCGCCGGTCTTTCTTCTCATTGCGCTCGGCTGGGGCGCGGTGAGGACCGGCTATCTTCCCGGTTCGATCGCCGACGCGCTGAACGGCTTCGCGGTGAAGCTCGCGGTGCCGATCCTGTTGTTCAGGGCGCTGGAGCGGCTCGATTTCCAGGGCGCGTTCAACGCGCCTATGCTGGTCAGTTTCTATGCGGGGGCGTTCAGTTGCTTCGTCGTCGGCATCGTGCTGGCGCGGCGGGTGTTCGGGCGGCGGCCGGGCGAATCCGTGGCCGTGGGGTTCTCGGCGACCTTCTCCAATTCGGTGCTGCTCGGCGTCGCCATCGTCGAGCGTTCCTTCGGCAGCGCGCCGCTGACGCCGGCCTTCGGCATCATCGCGCTGCACGCGCCGGTTCTCTACGCGGTCGGCATCACGACGATGGAGCTGATGCGCAGGGACGGGCGCAGGCTCTCGCAGACGCTTCGCGTCGCCGGGCGCTCGATCCTCGCCAATCCGCTGATGATCGGCATTCTCGCCGGCGCGCTCGTGAATGCGACGGGCCACTGGCTGCCGGAGCCGGTGATGGCGGCGGTCGACATGCTCGCCTCGGCGGCGATCCCGGTGGCGCTGGTCGGCGTCGGCGCGGCGATGACGCGCTACCAGATGCGCGCCGCGCTCGGCGAGAGCGGCATGGTGGCGGCGCTGTCGCTGTTGCTGCATCCGCTGATCGCATTCACGCTGTCGCACTACGTCTTCGACCTGCCGCCCGACATGGTGCGCGCGGCCACGCTGCTGGCGGCGATGCCGCCGGGCATGAACATCTACGTGTTCGCGGTGATGTACGACCGCGCCGTCAACGTCGCGGCCTCGGCGTTTCTGTTGTCGACCATGCTGGCCGTCGCGACCGTATCGGGCTGGCTCTACGCGCTGCATCACCTGGCGCCGGGGTGAAGCGGTACGGCGTCACGCGAAGGCGCCCGCCCGCCGAAGCGCCGGCCCCGCGGCGCTGCGCACGCAGTTTCTCCCGGACTGCTTGGCTTCGTACAGCGCATCGTCGGCGCGTTTGCAGACCTCGCGCAAACTGTCTCCGTGCCGCCATTCGGTGACGCCGAAGCTGATCGTGACCGATTCCCCGCGAAGGCAGTCGAGTTCGACACTCTCGACGACGGCCCGCACGGATTCGGCGTAGAGGCGCGCCAGACTTTCGCCGCCGTCCGCGATCAGGATGACGAATTCCTCTCCGCCCCAGCGCGCGACCATGTCATTCTCGCGCGCCGCCCCGTGC
>JBAQHA010000357.1:0-4670 GCA_049288075.1 Oricola sp. | reverse complement strand
ACCGTGCTCTGCTCGTCTCCGGGCTGGATCACCTCGGCGTAGCCGATCCCCTGGATACCGTCGTACTTGTCTTCGATATCGAGACCGGAAACGAAAGCCTGGAACGCAGCGCTGGGGATATTGCCCTTGCTGGCGACGAAATAGGAATCCGTCGCCTCGAGCAGCGAAAGGTGCTGATCGACGCGCGATGTTACCCGGTCCACGGCTTCGTGGGCGTACGAGCGGAATTGCGTTTCTGCTGTTTCTCGGATCGCCTGATAGACGATCCATGTGATGCCTGCGCCAAGAATGGTGACGACGAGGAAGACGACCGCGGGAAGAAAACGCTTCATCAAGTGGTTCCGGTGGGCGCGATATCGTTATCTATGCGCCATCGCGTCTGCGAATCATAGATGAGTCGGAGACCCGGAAGAGAGCGATTCCCCCTGTGGAAAGCCTCCGATGCAAGAAGAGATGCGGGATCTGCCAGGTTGGTCGTTTCGGGATGCTCAGACGGCGGCCGCGAGAGCCGCGCCGGGTATCGCGCCGGCCCGCGTAGTACGGACTGCGAAGACCTGGCCAACGCCGATCAGCACCGGTTCGTCGTAACCGATCTCGCGCATCGCGGAGGGGAGACCGGAAAGTGTTCCAATCCGATGTGTCTCGCCCGGGCGGGATACGGCTTTCGCCACCACCACTGGCGTGTCGGCGGCAAGCCCGCGCTCCATCAGCGTCGCGGCGATCGCACCCGCGGTCCGGCCACCCATGTAGAAGATCGTTGTCGTCCTTGCGTCAGCCAGCGACTGCCAGTCGATGTCGCGCGGCAGTTCGCCCTTGCGGCTGTGGCCGGTGACGAACCGCACCGACTGGGCGCAGTCGCGATGCGTCAGCGAAACACCGAGCGCCGAGGCCATCGCCAGCGCCGAGGTGATGCCCGGAACGACCGCGACGGGAATACCCTCGGCCTCGAGCCGCGCGATTTCCTCGCTGGCGCGGCCGAAGACCATCGGGTCTCCGCCCTTCAGCCGCACGACATGCTTCCCGGCTCTCGCGAGCGAAACCATCATGTCGTTGATGTCCTCCTGCCGACAACTGTCCCGCCCGCCGCGCTTGCCGACCAGCATGCGCTTCGCCTCGCGCCGCGCCAGTTCCAACACATCATCGGACACGAGATCGTCGAACAGGATCACGTCGGCGGCCTGCAGCGCACGCACTGCCTTCAGCGTGAGCAGTTCGGCGTCGCCGGGGCCTGCGCCAACCAGTGTGACACGTCCCTTTTGTGCGTCCAGCCCGGCTGCGATGGAGAAGGCATCTGAGACGAGGTCTTTGCCAGCGTCTTGCGATGGCGCGGGACCGAAGGCGCGGTCTGCGAAACGCTCCCAGAAGGCGCGGCGCTGCGGACCGGCGGCGAGCCTTTCGGTGACCTTCTCGCGAATGTCGCGGGCAAGTGCCGCCCAGTCGGCGAGCGCCGGGGCTATCAGCGTCTCGATGCGGCGGCGGATTGCCTGGCCGAGGATCGGCGCCGCGCCGTCGGTCGAGATTGCGATGATGGCGGGTGAGCGATTGACGATCGATCCGAACTGGAAATCGCAATATGCCGGCTTGTCGATGATGTTGACCGGTACGCCGGCTTCATGCGCTGCGTCATGAAACGCCCGCGCTTCTTCCTCGGTCTCCGCGTCGCAGATTGCGATCGCCGCGCCCCTGAGTATATCGGGCGTCCAACCGGTCTTGCAGGCATGTACATTCGCGCCCGCCGCGGTGAGGAGTTCGGCCTTCCAGGCGGCGGCGTCAGATCCGCCGGCGACAACGGCGCGCTTGCCCGCCAGCTTGAAGAAGACCGGCAAGGTGGCGAGGTCGTCCATGCGCCTTGCGCGGCGCGTCTCACTCGGCTGCGACGACACGATGTTCATCGACGATCTCCCTGATCTCGGATTTGCAGGACCCGCAATTGGTACCGGCGCAGGTTGCCGTGCCGACGGCCTCGACACTTGCGAAGCCGGAGCGTACGGCGGCGGCGATCTCGTTGACCCCGACGGAAAAACAGGAACAGACGATGGCGCCCTTGTCAGGCATGTCCGCGCCCGGCCGGCCTGCGACGATCCGCCAACGCGCAGCGAGATCGCGGTGGTCCGCGGCAAGCAGGCCGGCGGCCCAACTGCGCGATACGGGTACCGGCTCCGGCGCGAGATAGAGCGCGCCGATCAGTCCCGTTCCGTCGAACGCCGCGATGCGCTGCGCGCCGGCTGCATTGTCGCGATAGGAAAGCAGGTCCACGCCTTCGCCCCTGCCGAACAGTCGTCGTGCGAAGGACTCGATGTCGTCGATGGTCTCGCTATGGGCCATTTCGATCTTCCAGCCGCCGCCGAGCTTTGCGAGCGCCCAGTAGTCGCAGCCATCCGTCTCCGGTTTTCCGGCGATCACCGCGAATCCGTAGACCTTGGCGGCGAACCGACTTGCACGGACGGCGACATGCTTTGAAGCGGGTTGGCCGGAATGCGGATCGGTGACCGGCGCGACAATCGCGTCGATACGGGCGTTCGAGGAGTTGCGGTCGGTCCAGTGCATCGGCACGAAGACCGAGCCTTGGCGCTGGCGCGGCGTCACCAGCGCGCGTACCAGCACGCGGCCCTGCGCGTTTGCGATCTCCGCGATTTCGGCTTCGCCGATGCCGAGCGCGGCGGCGTCTGCCGGATGAAACTCGGCATAAGGCTCGCCGATATGTGCTGACAGGCGATGGCTCTTTCCGGTACGCGTCATGGTGTGCCAGTGGTCGCGCACCCGGCCGGTGTTGAGCACCAGCGGATAGTCGCTGCTCGCCCGCGCCGGGACGACTGTTTCGACTGCGATGAAACGGGCCTTGCGGTCCGGCGTGAAGAAGCCGCCATTGGCGAAGA
Source organism: Oricola sp. (assembly GCA_049288075.1). Classification (GTDB taxonomy): domain Bacteria; phylum Pseudomonadota; class Alphaproteobacteria; order Rhizobiales; family Rhizobiaceae; genus Oricola. The sequence goes on along the minus strand of JBAQHA010000357.1, from coordinate 1,794 downwards.
AGCGGGTCGAGATCGGCGTAACGCCGGCCGGCTGCGGCCATTGGAACGGCGCCAGCCGGTCGTAAGTCTCCGCCGAGATGCTCGAATGGGCGCCGATGTCGAGGTCGCGGCCGCCATTGTTCTCGAACGCCGTCATCGCGGCGTATTCGGCGAAAATGTCGGCCGCTCTGGACCAGCCGAAAGCCTTCGCGAAACCCAGACGCTTTCCGATCTCGGCCATGTGCCACCAGTCGGGCTTCGCCTCGCCGGGCGCTGCCATGAAGGCGCGCTGGCGCGATATCCGCCGCTCGGAATTGGTCACCGTGCCGTCCTTCTCGCCCCAAGCGGCCGATGGCAGTTTCACGTCGGCGTAAAGGGTTGTGTCGGTATCTGTGACGACGTCGGAGACGACGACGAACGGGCAGGCCTCCAGCCCCGCGCGCACGGCTTCGGCGTCGGGCATCGAAACGACCGGATTGGTCGCCATGATCCACAGCGCCTTGATTGTCCCGTCCGCGACGGCCCGGAACAGGTCGACGGCCTTCAGGCCCGGTTTCTCCGGCATCGAAGGCGAAGCCCAGAAACGCTGCGCGATGGCGCGGTGGTCCGGGTTCTCGATGTCGAGATGGGCGGCGAGCATGTTGGCGAGCCCGCCGACCTCGCGCCCGCCCATGGCGTTCGGCTGGCCTGTGACGGAGAAGGGACCCATACCGGGCCGCCCGATCCGCCCGGTCGCCAGGTGGCAGTTGATAATGGCATTTACCTTGTCGGTGCCGATCGAGGACTGGTTGACGCCTTGGCTGTAGACGGTGACGGACTTCTCGGTTTGCGCGAACAGCGTGTAAAACCGCACCAGTTCCTCGGTCGCGAGACCCGTCATTTCCGCGATCGCTGGCAACGACACAGCCATCGCCTTGTCGAGCGCCTCGACGAAGCCGGACGTATGCTTGGAGACATAGTCGGCATCGACGGTCCCGGTGCGCGCCAAATGCGCCAGTAACCCGGCGAATAGCGCGATGTCTCCGTCCGGCGCGATCGCCAGATGAATGTCGGCGATGTCGGCGGTCATGGTGCGGCGCGGATCTATCAGCGCCACCTTCATCTCCGGTCGTTTCGCCTTCGCCGCCGCGATGCGCTGGTAAAGTACCGGATGGCACCAGGCGAGATTGGCGCCGGTCAGCACGATCAGGTCGGCGAGTTCGAGATCCTCATAAGTGCCGGGCACCGTGTCCGTGCCGAAGGCGCGGCGGTGGCCGGCGACCGAGGAAGCCATGCAGAGGCGCGAATTGGTGTCGATATTGGCCGAGCCGATGAATCCCTTCATCAACTTGTTGGCCGCGTAATAGTCCTCGGTCAGGATCTGGCCCGAGACATAGAAGGCGACACTGTCGGGGCCGTGTTCGCGGATCGCGTCGGAAAAGCGCGTGGCGACGAGGTCCAGCGCCTCGTCCCAGCTGGCCCGGCGGCCGCCGATTTCAGGGTGAAGCAGGCGGCCGTCGAGATCGACCGTCTCGCCGAGCGCGGAGCCCTTGGAACACAGCCGGCCGAAATTCGCCGGATGGTCCTTGTCACCCTTCACCATCACGGAGCCGTCCTCCTGCCGCGTCGCGACGATGCCGCAGCCGACGCCGCAATAGGGACAGGTGGTGCGAACCGCCTGGCCCATCACTTGATCCCGATCGCCAGCAGCACCGTGTCGCCGTCGAGGCGGGCCGGGAACGACGCCGTCGCGCCTTCGTCCGCGCCCTGGGCCTCGCCGGTCTCCAGCGAGATCACCCAGTTGTGCAGCGGACAGGTGACGCAGCCCTCATGGAC
>JBAQHA010000356.1:0-2248 GCA_049288075.1 Oricola sp. | reverse complement strand
CAAGACAGCTAACAAGTTTGCCGAGCCGATGTACGAACGGCACGCGGCTCAACAGTGGCGTTGAGCGTCTGTTTTGTTGTGCGACGAACTTCTGCTGTGGACTGCCGAGGTTGGGTGACCGCTTTCGGAAACGGTAAGATCGGGCAGAAGCAGTCGTTACCGAGAGCCAGAAAAGCTCGTCGGTCACCCGTTCCATACGAGACGCGTACGGTTCTCTGATTGCCCATGGCGCTCGGACAAGAGCGCTGCTCATGGAGGGCCAGCAAGGTAGCCAAGGCTCAACACGGTGGATGAACTTCAACTCCTGATCGATCTGCACAAGGACGGCCCGCGCCAGGGGCCGGGCGGAGACCACGAAACCCGTCTCGCCATTGCACTGTCTGGGTTGAAGCGTGCGTCGGACCTCAAGATTGCGGACATCGGTTGTGGCACGGGCGCCTCGACGCTCGTGCTGGCCCGCGAACTCGATGCGCACATTACTGCCGTCGATTTCCTTCCGGAGTTCCTGGTCAGGCTCGAAGACGCCGCCGGCCGTGCAGGGATCTCGGACCGCATCAAGACGCTCTCGGCCTCCATGGAGGCCCTGCCGTTCGCAGAATCGGCGTATGACGCGATCTGGTCGGAGGGTGCGATCTACAGCATGGGCTTCGCCGCGGGGATCAAGGCGTGGCGCAGGTATCTGAAGCCGGGCGGCGTTCTCGCCGTATCGGAGCTGACTTGGTTGACCGATCAGCGCCCCGCGGAACTGCAAGCGCATTGGGAGAAGGAATACCCGCAAGTAGACACTGCTGCTGGGAAAATAGCCGTCCTTGAACGACTCGGTTTCTCGCCGATCGGGTATTTCCCGCTGCCCGAACATTGCTGGCTCGAGAATTACTATCGACCGCTGCAGCAGCGCTTTTCCGGTTACCTGGATCGTCACGAAGGCTCGGCAGGGGCGAGGGCGATCGTGGCAGCTGAAGAGCGGGAGATCTCGCTGTACGAGCGTCACAAGGCCTTCGTCAGCTACGGGTTCTACATCGCCCGGAAGGTCCCCGGGTGAATTGCTTGTTGCCCATGGGCGCTCGTCTTTCGTCGCGCGCAGGGGAATGAACCGGAGACCGGTCCATCACCCACGAACGCGCCAGCAGACCCGGCTCAGCGAGCCAGCACGTATTCGCCCGGCGCATCGCACACCGCCTTGTAACCTGCCGCGCCCATTCTGGGCGGCGCCACTTTCGACTTCGTCGAATGTTCGGCGAGCCACGCGGCGAACGTAGGCCACCACGAACCCTGCGCGGGCTCGACCTTCTTCATGTACTGCGCCGGCGAGGGCAGGCGTGCGCCGGCTCTTGTCGTCAGCACGCGGTGGCGGCGCTTCGGGTGCTGCGGGCCGCTGATGATGCCGGCGTTGTGGCCGCCGCTCGTCAGGCAGAAGGTGTAGTCCTTCGAGCGCACGAGCTTGCCGACCTTGTAGACCGACTGCCACGGCGCGACGTGGTCCGTCTCGGTGCCGACGACGAACATCGGCGCGTCCACCGCCGCCAGGTCGAGCGTCTCGCCGAGCGCGACGTAACGTCCCTCGGCGAGATCGTTGTTGAGATACAGCTGGTGCAGGTAGTCGGTGTGCATGCGATAGGCCATCCGCGTGCCGTCGGCGGTCCACGACATCAGGTCGTTGACGCCGGTGCGCTCGCCCTTCAGGTACGTCGCGACCGACGGACTCCACAACAGGTCGTACGTGCGCAGCATCTGGAACGCGCCGCCCATCTGCCTGCTCTCGAGCACGCCCTTCTTCCACATCAGCGCTTCGAGCATCGCGAGCTGCGCCGGGCTGATGAACACCGACAACTCGCCCGGTTCGCTGAAATCGGTCTGCGCGGCAAACATGGTGACCGTCGCGAGCCGGTCGTCTTCCTTCTGCGCCATCGCCGCCGCAGCGATTGCCAGCAGCGTGCCGCCGATGCAATAGCCGACGCCATGCACCCTGCGCTTCGGCACCACCTTGTTGATCGCGCCGAGCGCCGTGAGCACGCCGAGCGACAGGTAGTCGTCCATGGTGACGTCGCGGTCGTCGGCCGTCGGGTTCTTCCATGAAATCATGAAGACCGTGTGGCCCTGGTCGGTGAGGTACTTCACCAGCGAGTTCTTCGGCGACAGGTCGAGGATGTAGTACTTCATGATCCACGCCGGCACGATCAGGACCGGCTCGGCATAGACCTTGGGCGTGACCGGTGAATACTGGATCAGCTCCATCAGCGAGTTGCGC
>JBAQHA010000355.1:0-9406 GCA_049288075.1 Oricola sp. | reverse complement strand
CCGCATCTGCGGGCCAGCGCCGGTAAGCAGGCGAGGCGTCTTCGGCGCGCAGTGTGCCGAAATATGTGACATACAGTATGCCAAGACATTTATTGACATACGGTATGTTACATGCTTGAAAACAGGCTGCATGCTGTTTCGACAGCGGCCTTCTATCGAGACGAAGCACTTTCGTTGTTGGCGGTGGGGCGCAGAGGGAAGCAGGTTTGCAACCGGGTATGTGCCCGGATCCAACCGGATGCAGGTCACGTTCAGGGCCTTTTTCCGAAAACCAGAGAACGCACAGGGAGGATAGCCATGCGTTTGTTCACCACCATTTCTGTCGCGGCCATGCTGGTGGCTGGCGCTGCCCAGGCTGCTGATAAGGTCGAACTGATCTATTCCGACACCATTTCGGAAAATGACACGCGGTCGAAACTGCTTCGCGAAGAGTTCGCCGTCTGCCTCGGTGACGAGTTCGATTTCAAGGAGTACCACGGCGCTACGCTGTTCAAGCAGGGTACCGAACTTACCGCCATGCAGCGCGGCAACCTCGATATGGGCAACCTGGCAATCTACGACTTCTACAATCAGGTCCCTTCGACCAGCGTGCTCGGCACGGCCTTTCTGTTTCGCGACTACGACCATATGCGCACAGTGTTCAGCGGCGACCTGCTGGATAATCTATGGGCCGAAGTTGAGCAAAAGGCGCACGTCAAGGTGCTATCCAGCCCTTATATCGGCACGCGCCACATCTCATATGTGGGCGATCGCGAATATATGACGCCGGCCGATCTCAAGGGCGTCAAGATGCGCTTCCCGGGCGGCGAGGGCTGGCAATTCGTCGGCACGGCGATGGGTACTACCCCGGTGCCGGTAGCCTTCACCGAGGTCTACACCGCGCTTCAAACCGGTGCCGTCGACGGGCAGGACAACGGCTTTCCGCTGACCCATTCGATGAAGTTTGACGAAATCGTCAACCATGTCGGACTGACCAGCCACCTTATCCAGACCAACCAATTCACTATTTCGCTCAAGAAGTGGGACTCGCTGACCGAGGCGCAACAGGCCAAGATGCAGGAATGCGCGACCAACTTTGAAGCTGCGGTCGACAAGGCGATCATCGAAGAGGAAAACAGCCTCAAGGATCAGTTCGCCGCCAACGGCATCGACGTCTACACCCCCGACAAGAAGGCCTTCCAGGATCACGTGCTTCAGGTCTACCGCGACTCGAAGTACTCCGCCGACTGGCCGGAAGGTCTGGTCGACGCAATCATAGCCGTCGGCCAGTAGCAGGCAAACGGCAGGCGGGCCAATCCCGCCTGCCGTAACCTCAGGGGGCGGAGATGACCGGACTGATGCAAATTCGCGAATGGCTCCTGCGACGCGCGGAAAACCTGCTGGCGCTATTGCTGCTGAGCATGTTCATTGCCTTCCTTTTGCAGATCGTTTTCCGATATTTCCTCGACCTGCCGGTGGGCTGGACGGTGGAATGGGTCACCGTCGCTTGGCTTTGGGGAATTCTTTTCGGTTACGCGTTCGTGGTTCGCGAAGCTGACGTGATCCGCTTCGACGTGGTCTACGAGATTATGCCGCGCGGTGTGCGCCGCGCTTTCGACATCATTGCGGGCCTGTCGGTAGCCGGCATCTTTCTCTACACGCTGCCCGCCGCCTGGAATTACGTTGCATTCATGCACATCGAGCGCACTGCCTATATGCGCTGGCCGTTCGACTGGGTGTTCAGCATCTACATACCCTTTGCGCTCGCCATCATCATGCGCGCGCTGATGTCTGTCCGGACCGGGCTCACGGGCACCGGGCCGCGCTTCCACATCAAAGATTCGGCACAGAGTCACGACTATGACTGATCCGTTCAATCTCGCGATGATCGCCATCGTGGTGCTCTCGCTGATGGGCCATTCCGTCGGCATTTCCATGGTCGCGGGCTCGATGGTCTACCTTGTGCTCAAAGGCTACGACCCCTCATTGGCACCGGAAACCCTTCTGCAAGGCTTGTTCAACGGCTATACGCTGCTGGCGATCCCGCTCTTCATCCTTGCCGCCGACATCATGAATGTCGGCTCGCTGGCCGACAGGCTTCTTCGCTTCGCTCAAGCGTTGGTGGGGCGCTTCCGCGGCGGGCTGGGACATGTGAATGTGGTGGCTTCACTGATCTTCTCGGGTATGTCGGGCTCGGCGGTGGCCGACGCCGTGGGCATGGGAAAGATCATCATCAACATGATGACAAAAAACGGCCAGTACACGCCCGCATATGCCGCCGCCATCACCGCCGCGACTGCTACTGTGGGGCCGATCATTCCTCCGTCGATCCCGATGGTGCTTTATGCGCTCGTCTCGGACCAATCGGTGGGTTTTCTTTTCGCCGCCGGGTTGGCGCCGGGTCTGCTCATGGCTTTTGTGATGGCGCTGATGAACTTCTGGATTGCGAAGCGCCGCGATTTCCCGGTCGACGAAGCGGTGCCGATGCGCGAACTTCCTCGTATTACCTGGAAAGCATTTCCGGCCCTGATGCTGCCAGTCATATTGCTCGGCGGAATCTATGGCGGCGTTATGACCCCGACAGAAGCTGCCGCGGTGGCGGCTTTCTACGCGCTGGTGATCTCGGTGGTGGTCTACCGCTCGGTGAACCTGGGTCAGTTCTATGCGGCGCTCCTCGGGTCGGCTCGTTCCACCGCTGCCGTGGGGGTGCTGGTGGCCGGGGCCCTCACCTTCAACTATGTCATCACCCGCGAGGACGTTCCCAACGCCATCGCCAACATGCTGGCGGCGTACGAGTTCAGCAGCGCGAGCTTCCTCATCGTCGTAAACCTGCTGTTCCTGGCGCTCGGCATGGTGATGGAGGGTGGGGCGATTCTGCTGATTGTGGTGCCGATCCTCATTCCGACCGTGCAGGCGATGGAAATTGACCTTGTGCATTTCGGGGTCATTGTGGTGGTGAACGCCATGATCGGGCTGATAACGCCGCCCTATGGTCTGCTGCTGTTCATCGTTTCCAACGTGACCGGCGAGCCGGTCGGGCGGGTTATTCGCGAGGTTTGGCCGTTTATCATCGCGCTGATCGTGGCACTGGCGATCATCACCTTTGTGCCCGACTTCGTGCTGTGGCTGCCGCGCCTGCTGGGTTACAAAGGGTGACGCGATAACAAGCCAGATATTTTTATATCGGGTAGCTAGCGCGTCACGGTCAGGATGTAGCATTCAGCTTGCTGAATGGTTTGCTCCCTCGAAGAGGGGTCAATCTGAAGCCAGCCTTCCCACCCGTTCAAGCAAGCGAACGGTGGCGTCACGGGCCATGCGCGCGCGCTCCAGCGGACCCTTCGTTTTCGCGAGTTCGAGATTCGGGATTTCGACCGAAAGCGTAACCCCATCGGGCAACGCCTGGATCATTCCTTCCAGGTCAATTCCGCCTTCGCCGGGCATCAGGCGTGCTCCGCGTGCCGTCGCGATAAGGCCGGCGTCACTCGCGTCATAGGGAACGGCGCCGTCGCAAACCTGCGCATAGTTGATCATTGTCTTCGGCAGGACGCGGATGTCATCCAGCGTCGTATTCGACCGCCCGAAGTGCAGCGCATCGACCAGAACACCGCCATTGGACCGGCCGGCGTTCTCGACGATACGGCGGGCGCAGGCGAGATTTGGCACCTTGGTCCACGGCATGAATTCCAGATCGGCGGTCAGTCCATGTTCGCGGGCCAGATCGCAAAAGCCGGCGAAATTGGCGGTCAACCGGTCCTCTTGCGGATCGTCACCGGCGACCAACACATGACGGGCGTCGAGCCGTTCGCAGCGCTCCAAGAAAGGCAGGAAATCCTCGGTACGGCTCTTTTCGTTTAACCGGATGATTTCGACATCGGCGATCGCCACCCCGGTGTCGGCGACGGCCGCGCGGACTTCCGCGAGTAGGCGATCATTGGTCAGCAGCGGGTAGGGGCCTTCGCCGGAGAGGGCGGCTGGCAGGATACGCAGTCCCACCATCTGGTAGCCTGCCTCGCTGGCGATGCATACAGCCTCCACCGGGCCGACATCGCCTATCGTCAGGAATGCGAGCGAGAGCGGATGCGTCATCGTTAAGCGGCCTTTCGGGCGGATCACTTGAGAGGGGAGAAACCGAGCGGCATAGCGATCGTCGATGTCATGTCCGGTGTCAGCCAGTCCGGACCGCCCTTCGGCGGCCACTTGCCGTCTGCGACCGACTGACTGCGCGCCGCGCCGCGCGCTTCTAGGCTCTCATAGGGCCAGATCTGTGTCAGGCGCGGCGAACCGTCGATGGAGTACATCGCGACTGTGAGCTTCGAGTATGTGTTGCGCTCCGGTATGGCCGCCTCCCACTTTTCCATGGTAGGCATCAGGCCGTTTACCTTCATGCGGTAGCTGCGCAACTCGTAGAACGGTCCAAATGAGCCGGTTTCGACAGGGGGCAAGAAGTCGAGCGGTCGGTAGCTGTCGAGCGAAAGCCCGGTGAGGAATTCGGCGCAACCGAACGGATTTGAGGAGCGAAGCCCGCGTTCACGCTCGTCCAACAGTTCGGTGTGGCTTTCAAAGCCGCGTAACAGGAATACCTTGTTGAGGCCGCCGATATCCGATCCCCAAGCGCCCAGAAGGCGACCTTTCGCTTCGGGAGCGCTGACCCAGGCTTCGATGGCCGGAGCGGCCTTGCCGCCGCCGAAGATGATCGTGTCAAGCGTTGCGAGTTCGTAGAACTTCATATGTCTCCTCCTTCTCTTTCGATTGTGCCTGGTCGTCGATGCCGGACACCGTCAAGCCCGCCATCGTGCGGGCGGCGATGTAGCCGAAGGTCATCGCCGGCCCGATATTGATGCCGCCTGCGGGGTAATTGCCGCCGAAGATGGACGCCATGTCCGTGCCAACCGCAAAGAGGCCGGCGATCGGTGTTCCGTCCCGGCGCAGCACGCGTGCCTTGCCGTCGGTCGTCAGGCCCGCGAACGTGCCGAGGCTGCCCGGCACTATCCTGACAGCGTAGTAGGGCGGGCGCTCGAGCGGTCCAAGCGATACGTTCGGGCGACTTGCAGCATCGCCCTGCATGCGGTTGTAGGGGCTCTTCCCGCGACCGAATTGGAGGTCCTCGCCCGTCCGCGCTTGCGCGTTGAAGGTCTCGATCGTGTCTTTCAGGGCGTCGGCAGGCAGGCCGCATTCACGCGCGATCGCCTCGATCGTCTTGCCCGTTTTCAAATACCCGCTGGCGATGTAGGGGCGTAGCGGGAAGGGAAAGGGCTTGGCCCATCCGAGGCCGAAACGCCGCTGGGCGCGACGATCTGCGATGAGCCAGCATTCGTGCGCCTTTCCGGCGGGAGTTACCGCGAAAAGGGCTTTCATGAAGTCGTGATAGGAATCCGCTTCGTTGACGAAGCGCCGGCCGTCGGGGGAGACCGCGATGATGCCCGGCTTGGCGCGCTCGACGAGGTGCGGGAACCGCGCGGTGCGCCCACCCTTTAGCGGCACCAAAGATACGGGAGACCATGCGCCGGCGTCGGAAACGTCCGCCGTCACGTGGCCGCCAGCCGACTCGCCGAGACGTAAACCGTCGCCGGTATTGCCCGTCGGTGCGGCCGAGTGATGCCCCGTGCCGTCCGGAGCGTGCTCGAATAGTTGCGCGATACGCGCACGATCATGCGGGAATCCCCCGGTTGCGAGCACGACGCCGCACCGCGCGCTGACAACGACCCTCTGCCCGGCGGATTCGCTCACCGCGCCGGTAATTCGCTGCCCGTCACGGGTGAGTTCGTACACCGGCGCGCTTTCCAGCAGCGTTACACCGAGATCCAGTGCGCTTCGGAGCAGCCGGGCAACGAGCGCATTACCGTTGACAAGCTGCATTGCGCGGCCGTGAAAGGCGAGATCGCGTATGTGGTGAGCCAGACGCCCGGCGACATGGAGAGCCGAACGCGGCGAGCGAGTCGCGTTGAAGAAGTGCGTCATATCGGCGCCTGCCATAATGCCCATGCCGGCGAGGCTGACGATGTCGAGGGGCCGACGGAGCCGGTTGATCTCCTCGCCTAGTTTGCGGCCGTCAAATGGCTTGGCCGAGACCGACCGGCCTCCCGTTGCGGAACCCGGTGTTTCATGGAAATCCGGGATACGGTTGCCGTCGAGCCATTCGACCGCGGTGTGTTTTTCGAAGAACGAAACCATCTCCGGCCCGTTCTCGAGGAAGACCTCTATTCTCGGATCATTCGCACGGTTGCCGAGTTCGCTTTGCAGATAGCGAAGTGGCCCGGAGATATCCTCCTCGATACCGGCGCGGCGCGCCAACTCGTTTCGAGGAATCCAGAGCCATCCGCCGGACCATGCGGTTGTGCCGCCAAATACCGATTCCTTCTCAGCGACGATTACGGACAGACCGTGAAACGCGGCGGTCACCGCGGCCGACAGTCCACCGGCGCCGGACCCGACGACCAGGACATCGCAATCGAGCCGGTGGTCGGGTAACGGGTTCATACGGAATCGGCTCCCGTCCGCGCGGGCGGCACGTTTTCAGCGCGATTAAAGAAGCGCGAAGCCCGCGTCGCCTCGGCGATTTCTCCGGCAGCTTGGTGAAGATGCCCGGATAGCTGCTGCATGCGTTCAGGGGTCAGGCGAACCGCGGGGCCCGCGACGGACAGGCAACCGACAACCTGGCCGGTCTTCGGCTGCATGATTGGCACGGCCATCGCGGCCATGCCGGCCAGATAGCTATCGACCGCGACCGCGTAGCCGAGTTTACGTGCCTCGGCCAGACGGGCGAACAGGTCTGGAAACGTGCGCGGGGCTTTCGGCCCCGGCTGGAACGGTGGGAGCAGGCCCTGCTCGGCGACCTTCGCGGTCGCGTCCTCGTCGCTCATGGTCGAAAGCCATGCCTGTCCGCCGGCGCTTGATGCGAGATGGACTTCGACTCCCTGTTCTCGGCCGGGATCGTAGCGCAGGCCGCCGGTCGCCCCCTGCGATACGCCGACCCATACGAGCTTGCCGTCGTCGATGACCGACAAGCGGATCAGCTCCTGGGATTCCTTGGCGAGGTGATCGAGGATCGGCTGGGCGATATCGGTAATGCCGGCCTGGCCGAGAAAGAATAGGCCCATGGCGGCAAGCTTGATCGTCAGCGCGTAGTCGCCCTGGGAGCGCAACTGGCGAACATAACCGAACTTTGCCAGTTCGTTCAGCAGCCTGTGTGCGGCGCTCGTCGGCAGGTCGAGCTCGGAGGCAATCGTGCTCACCGGCAGGCCGTCCGGATTTCGGGCGAGGAGTTCGATGATTGAAAGCGACCGTTCAAGCACACTGCTCATGATTCCGTCTCCAGTTCTGGTCGACAGACAGGTGCGGCGGTCAGCCATTCGTGGTCAAGAGCGACATGTCGTCCGGTTTCGGAGGACAGCTTTATCGCTTCGATAACGGCAAGATTTCTCGCGCCGTCGATCGCGGAACAACGCGGCGTGGCGCGGCCGGCGATCACGTCACCGAAATGCCGGATCTGGCGGTCGTAGGAATCGGCGGGCGCAATGTCCACGCGGCGCGCCCGCATAGTATTCGTCCAGCTTTTAGCGGCCGGATAGGTCCAGACCGCGAGGTCGGGGAGGCTGAAGGCGCCTTCGCTGCCGCCGAAGAAGTGCGACTGCGCAGCGTGCACAGGGAACCGGCCGGGGTTTTCTCCCGCCGTAATATCCCATGCCCATGGAGCGGCTGATGCGTCGGAAATGCTGACGGTGACAATACCGCCGTCGCGAAAGCCAAGCACGGCGCCGGCGGTGTCTTCCACGGCTAGGCCGCGTTCGCGCGTCGATGCTATTCCGGTGACGGTAACAATCTCGCCGAACAGATGGCGCAAAAGATCGATTTCGTGGATCAGGTTGATCAGAAGCGGCCCGCCCACGCCTGGTCGGCTGCGCCATGCCATGTCGAAATAGTCGGCCGGCTTGCGGAGCGTGCAGAGAACGCTGCCGTTTACCAGATGGCCGAATTCCGCCGATGACGCGAGCGATCTGGCCGCATCGACAATCGGATTGAAGCGCCGATGGTGCCCGGTCATCACGGGCACGCCCAATCGCGCCGAGGCTTCGAGAAGCGCTCTCGCGTCGGCAATCGTGCTCGCCAACGGCTTTTCCACCAGAGCCGGTATTCCGGCTTCGATCAAGCGGAGCGTGATTGGCACATGTGTCTCGTTGGGAGTCGCCACGATCACGCCGTCCGGCCGGGCTGCGATGAGGGCGTCGATGTCGTAATGAAGCTCGCATCCGTACCGGTTCGCAACGCCGGCCGCCGTCGGCCCTGGCTCCACGATTCCGGAGACGGAAAAGCCCTGCACGCGGTCAAGCGCGTCGAGATGCGTCATGCCGATGACGCCGGCTCCGATCACCGCGATACGCATGTCCGACACTTGTATGCGTCCTCCTCCAGTCCGGGCGCTAGCGAGCCCGGCGATGCACGTCCATATCAGGGAAAACAAAAAAATGGAACTAATTTTAATTCTTGAAAGAGTTTCTATTTTTTGCAATAGAGACCCTGACGGCGCTCGTGACCCGCGTTCGGGGAGCCCATTCGGAGGAAAGTGGCGGCAGGTGTTCGGTTCTCGACCGTATGTCGCCGCTACTGCAAGGGAGGTAGTTTCGTGGGTGGTGCGGAAGTGGCGATTGACGGCTTGCAGGACGGCGCAGCTTTCGACGTGGCGGTGTTAGGCGCGGGTGCTGCCGGAATGGCAGCGGCGGTATTCGCTGCACTCGACGGGGCAAAGGTCATCCTCATCGAACGCACGGAATTCCTCGGCGGGACGTCTGCTTTCTCTGCGGCCACCACCTGGATCCCCAATACGCGACATGCCGCATCCGTCGGCGCCGAGGACAGCATTGAGAAGGTGAGAGGCTTTCTCGACCGCGCGGTCGGCAACCGCTCCTCGTCCGCGATGCGCGATGCCTTTCTGGTCAACGGCCCGGCGGCGATCGACGAGCTCGAAGACCGCACGGAAGCCCATTTCCGCGCTAGGCCGTTCCATCCGGACTATCTCTATGAAATAGAGGGTTCGACACCGTGCGGACGGGCGCTTGAACCGTATCCCTACGATGCGAGCGGTCTTGGTGACGACCTCAAGCTGATCCGTCCGCCCATTCCGGAATTCACGATTCTCGGCGGCCTTATGATCGACCGTGACGATATCGCCCATCTCCTGAAGATGACCAAATCCGTGAAGTCGTTCCTTTATGCCGTCCGGCTTTTCAGCGCCTACTTCTATCAGAAGGCACGGTACGGGCGCGGGACGCGGCTCGTCATGGGCAACGCGCTAATCGGGCGGTTGCTGAAATCGGCGCGCGACCTCGGCGTGACGATCGCGACGGCGACCGAGGTCGTCTCCTTCGACGGAAAGGCGGGCTCCGTGGAAGCGATCGTCGTGCGCCAGAACGGGACCGAACGGGTGCTGAAG
>JBAQHA010000354.1:0-3824 GCA_049288075.1 Oricola sp. | reverse complement strand
CCGCCTTCGTCGCCCCTGATCACGAAGCCGGTGACGCAGATCGCGGCGGCGTCCGAGAGATAGCCGGGATCGTCGAACGGCAGAACAAGCAGCAATTCGCCTGGCGCCAGCGCGACACTTGCGCCGTCGCGGCTGGTCGTCAGCAGGGTGTTGATCAGCCGGAAGTTTTCCGGACCAATGCCGGTGACGCCGTCGAGCACGACGACGAACCGGCCGGGCCATTTGCGCTCGTGGCCGGCGCTGCCCGACATGCCCTTGATCGGCGGACGCACGAGCGGCGGCAGCCAGTTCGCGGAACGGACCGTGCCGCAGAGATCGACCGGCCGGAACGGCGGCAGGGGCGCCGTGTTTGCGGGAAGGACGGCGAACGCTGCGAGAAGCGTCAGAACGACGGCGGTGAAGCGTCCGGTCATTGCGCGATCTGCCCGCCGACAGTCGCTTCGTCGAGCGGGAACCGGTCGACAGACGTACCGCCCGGGATCGCGTGGGCAGCCTCCGAGATGCCGTCGGCATTGTCGTCGCGGAAGCCTTCCGTCGCCTCGTCGAAATCGTCGTGGCGATTGCCATGGACGCCGTCGTCCCAGCGGTTCGCGGTCGGCTTCAGTTGCGCGAGCATGGCTTGCAGCATCTGCTTGCGCGCTACGGGGTCCTTACGCAACTGCTGCTTGACCATGTCGGGGTAGGGCAGGGTGTCGATCACGCCGGCGAGGTCCTCCGCTGTCACGGTCCGACCGGAGGTGTCGTAGGCGTTGACGCCGTTGGCCGTCATGTCGTTGACGGTGACGAGATTGTCGGCCGAACCGGTCGCGAGCGGATTGTCGCCGCCGATGCGGATGCCGTAGTCGGCGTTCTCCGACAGGGTGTTGCGACCGACCATATTGGCATTGGAACTGTCGAGCAGAATGCCGATACGGTTCTTCGTCACGGCGTTCGCCGAGACCTCATTGCGATTGGCGAGTTGCAGGACGATGCCGGAGCCTTCGTTCTCGTGGGACCGGTTCGCGATCACCCGGTTTTCCTCCGACAAGCAAAATATGTAGATGCCGGCGCCGATGCCTTCGCGGTTGACAATCGCGACCGACTGGCCGCCGAGCCCGGCGGTGACTGCATTCTCCAAACTCTCTATCTGGCCGGGATCGGGCTTGCGCTCGATGCCGGTCAGGTAGACGTCGTTGTTTTCGACAAGATTGCGATTGCTATGCCAAGTGAGGGCGATGCCGAAACCGGCGTTGCCGCGAACCTCGTTGCCGGAAATCACGATGTTCTCGCTGCGCGGCGCCGTCTCCTTCTCGCGCGCGATCTGTACAACCGAATTCGGATCGCCGAGCGTTTGTATCGCCGAACGCTGCCCTTCGTGAAGGACATCGAGCAGAACGCCCGCCGAATTGCGGTTGATTGCATTGCCGGCGATGCGGTGGTCGCGTCCGCCCATGATCTTGATGCCTTCGCGGGCGTTATCCTCCACAGTCGATTTCTCGACTGTCAAGCCGGCGCCGCCGAACACCAGGATGCCCCAGCCGTTGCGGGAAGCATCGATGTTGCGCAGCGTGGTGGTGTCGGCCTTCACCGCGACTCCGGCGCCGCCCCAGTTGAGGAACAAGTCGTTGTCGACGCCGGAACGGGCGACGGCGACGTTCTCGACGACCACGCCCGGGGCGTCGATGGTCAGTACCGTGCCATGACCTTCGCCGTCGAGAACCGGACGGCTATCGCCGAGGCCACGCAGGGTGATCGTCTTCGAGATGGTGAAGTTTCCGGCGAAGGGGCCGCCGGAAATCTCGATCGTCTGGCCATTTTCGGCGGCGGACAGCGCTTCCGCGAGCGCTTCATAGGACCGGCCGGTCGTCGCGTTGAGAATATCGGCCGAGGCGACCGACAGAGCGGACAACGAGATGCCGGCGGCGAGTACGGCGACGAGCGAGGAATTGCGAGCGAACTGCATTGCGATTTGTCCCGGCGGATAAGTCGGACGACAATCCGCCCGGCGGCCGAGACGCGCATTGATTGGCGTCAAGCCGCGGTCTCAGCGCCGGAGCGCCCTCAAGAGCTTTTCGAGGGGCAGGGTGTTGAGGACATCGCCCGCTTCCAGCCAGCCGCGGCCGGCCTGGGCGATACCGAAGCGCATCATGTCGAGGCCGCCGATCGTATGGGCGTCGGTGGAGATCGCAACCTTCAGGCCCATGTCCTTCGCGATCCTGCAATGAATGTCGTCGATGTCGAGCCGGCTCGGATGGGCGTTCAGCTCGATGTGGCAGCCGCGCGCCTTGGCTCCACGCATGACCGCCTCGAGATCGATATCATAGGCGGGGCGCTCGTTGATCAGCCGGCCGGTCGGATGGCCGAGTATGGTGAAATGCGGATTGTCCATGGCGCGCAGCACACGGGCCGTCTGTTTCCGGCGCGACAGGTTGAAGGCGCCGTGGATCGAGCAGACCGTGTAGTCGAGCCGGGCGAGCAGCCGATCGGGAAAGTCGAGCCTGCCGTCGGGCAGGATGTCGACCTCGCAGGACTTCAGGACGCGGATCCCCGAAAGCTCCTCGTTGAGCGCGTCGATCTCGTCGACCCGGGCGGCAAGCTCGTCCTCGCTCATTCCGCCGGCCACGGTCTGGCTCTTCGAATGGTCGGTGATGCCGAGATAGGCATAGCCTTTCGCCATCGCCGCCTCGGCCATTTCGCGGATCGAGTATTTCCCGTCGCTCGCCGTCGTGTGGCAATGCATGTCGCCTCGGATGTCGTCCAGCGTGACGAGGATCGGCAGCTTGCCTTTTTCCGCGGCTTCGATCTCGCCGCGGTTCTCGCGCAGCGGCGGCGAAATGAACGGGAGGGAGAGCTTTTCGTAGATCTCCTCCTCGGTACGGCCGGCGATCGGGGTGTCGTCCTCAAACAGGCCGTACTCATTGAGCTTCCAGCCGCGCTTGATGGCCCGCTTGCGCAGTTCGATGTTGTGGGCCTTGGAACCGGTGAAATAGAACAGCGCCGCGCCGTAGCTTTCCTCCGGAACAACGCGGAGATCGACCTGGAAGCCGGAATCGAGGATGACCGTCGAGCGCGTCGTACCCCGCGAGACGATGTCTTCCACCTCGTTGTAGGTCACGAAACGGGCGATGACCGCGGCGCCGTCGCGTGCGGTGACGAGGATATCGAGATCGCCGACGGTCTCCTTGCGGCGGCGGTAGCTGCCGGCGATGATGGCCTGCCTGACACCGGGGATGGCGCGCACAAAGGCGAGCAGAGGTTCGGCAATGTGCTCCGCGTCGATCAGGCGCAGGCGCTTCTCCTCGCCCTCGTAGCGGGAGAGTTCCCGCAGGACGTTGGCCTCGGTCTTCGCGCCGAAGCCGGCCAGCGAGCGCAGCCGGCCGTCTTTCGCGGCGCGCGTCAGCGCCTCGACGCTGTCGATGCCGAGCGCCTCGTGCAGCGCCTTGACGCGCTTCGGGCCGAGGCCCGGGATGCGCGTCATGTCGGACAGGCCGGGCGGGACGCGGGTCTCGATCTCTTCCAGCAGATGCAGCGAGCCGGATCTCGCCATTTCGGCGATCTTTCCGGCGAGGTCCTCGCCGATGCCGGGAAGCTCCGACAGTTCGGCTCCTTCGGCGAGCATTTCGGCGGCGTCGCGCGGCAGATTGGCCAGCGTGACGGCAGCGGTGCGGTAGGCGCGCACGCGAAACGGATTCTCGCCCTCGATCTCCAAGAGATCGGCGAGACGGCGAAAGGCCGCCGCGATATCGGCATTGTGGACCGGCATGTCCGTTTCCCTTTGAGTCCGGGGCCGACACTAGACTCGTTCACGGTTTGACGGAAACGGTGAACGCGTCCACGTCCCTGTC
>JBAQHA010000353.1:0-2080 GCA_049288075.1 Oricola sp. | reverse complement strand
CCGCCGACGCCGTAGTCGCCGTCGACCGCGTCGCCGTTCGCGGCGGCCTTCAGGTCCCAGCCGGCGGAGAAGAACTTGTCGCCCTCGGTCCTGACGATGGCGACGCGCAGGTCGGGATCGTCTCGGAAAGCCTTGAAAGTCTCGCCCATCAGGCGCGAGGTGGCAAGGTCGATGGCGTTGGCTTTCGGCCGGTCCAGCGTCATTTCCAGGATCGCGCCTTCGCGGCGGGTGCGCACGACGTCGGTCATCGGTCTTCCTCCTCGGAAATTATCAGGGCGTCGGCGATCGCCGCGCTTTTGCCCGCCTCGCAGACGATCAGCGGGTTGATGTCCATCTCGACGAGCCGGCCGGCATTGGCGACGGCGAAGTGGGCGATTGCCTCGATGGCGTCGATTGCGGCGGCGACATCGGCCTTCGGGCGGCCGCGATAGCCGTCGAGCAGCGGGAACAGTCTCAGCGCGCGCAGCGCGGCCTCGATCTCGCCGCGGGTCGCCGGCAGCAGCAGGGTGCGGCTGTCCTCGAGCAGTTCGACCAGCACGCCGCCGGAACCGAGCGTCAGGACAGGGCCGAACAGCGGATCGCGGGTAACGCCGACGATCAGTTCGGCGACGGCTCCCTCCACCATGCGCTCCACGTAGAGGCCGGTGCCGAGCAGCGACAGATCGACGGCGGCGTCGCGCAGCGTCTTCTCGTCGCGCAGGTTGAGGCGCACCGCGCCGCGTTCCGACTTGTGGGCGATGCCGAGCGCCTTCAGCGCGACAGGATAGCCGAGCGTCTTGCCGGCTTCGGCGGCCTGGTCCTCGCCGGAGACGCGGCGGCCGTCCGGCACCGGCAGGCCGGAGGCGGCTAGCCAGGTCTTGGCCTCCGCCTCGTCGAGGGTACGGACGCTTCCCTGTTCCGGTCTCGCCCCGACGACGGGGGCGGGGAAGGGACGTTTCCAGGCCGCGCCGATTGCCGCGGCGGCTTCGGCAGCATCGAAGGCTTCATCGATGCCCTGCAGCGGGGCGATGCCGCGCGCCATGATGTCGGCGGCCCATGTCTCCGACAGGTTTTCTGGCAGCGAGGCGACGATGGCGCCTCTCGCGCCGTTCGCCTTCAGCGCGGCGGCGAAGGCGGACAGAGTCGCCCGCCAGTCGGCGTCGGAACAGCGGTCGGCGCGCGGGAAGTCGAGAACGAGGAAATTGAGGTCGAAACCGCCGGACACCATCGCCGAAAAGGTGGCGGTCATCGCCGGCTCGTCGTTCCAGATATAGGTGTGGTAGTCGAGCGGATTGGCGACCGCGACGAGCGGTCCGAGCGTCTGCTTGACGCGGGCGCGGTGTTCCTCGGTCAGCGGGCGGAAATCGATACGGCGGCCTTCGGTGCTGTCGGCCATCACCGAGGCCTCGCCGCCGGAACAGCTCATCGACGAGACGGAATAGCCGTCGAGCGGGCCGCATACATGCAGCAGCTTCAGCGCCTCCATGAAGGCGGGGATCGAGGCGACGCGGCCGATGCCGAGACGGGCGAGGAAGGCGTCGGATGCCGCGTCCGCGCCGGCAAGCGACGCCGTGTGCGAGACGGTCGCGGCGCGCGCCTGTTCCGACTTGCCGAGTTTCATCGCGACAATCGGCTTTCCAAGCGCGCGAGCGCGCTGTGCCAGCCGCTCGAAACCGGTGGCATTGTCGAAACCCTCGATATGCAAGCCGAGAACGGAGACGCGCTCGTCCTCGATCAAGCCGGCGGCGATGTCGGACAGGCCGGTCTGGGCCTGGTTGCCGGCGGTGACGACATAGGCGAGCGGAACGCCCCGCGCCTGCATCGTCATGTTGATCGCGATGTTGGAGGACTGCGTGACGATCGCCGCGCCGCGACCGCCTTCGGCGAGGCGGATGCCGCCATGCTGGTCCGGCCAGAGCAGGGCGCCGTCGGCGTAGTTGATCAGGCCGTAGCAGTTGGGTCCCAGGATGGGCATGTCGCCGGCGGCAGCGACGAGTTCGTCCTGCAGGCGCTCGCCGTCGGCGTCGTCGGCGCCGGCCTCGCGGAAGCCCGATGCGAAGCAGACCGCGCCGCCCGCGCCGCGTTGCGCGAGTTCGCGCAC
>JBAQHA010000352.1:0-2585 GCA_049288075.1 Oricola sp. | reverse complement strand
CGCCCGCCCTGCGCGACCAGTGCGCCAAGCGCGAAGCCGATCGCGGCCCATATCAGGCCGGCGAAGGTCACCGGCACACCGGGCCTGAAATCCTGCCACGCTCCGCCGATCAGCTCGGTATCGCTCTCGCCGACAAGCACGGCCGGCGAAACGGCGTCGGGCCAGGATTCAAACAGCGCCGCCTGACGCCGCAGGCTCTCGTAACGCCGGATCGTCGCGCCGATGGAGACGCCGCGGTCGCGCAGAAAGGCGTTCGCGGACGCCCGGTAGGCCGACAGCGCCTGCGAGCGCGTCAGGTTGCTTTTCGCCGCGTCGGCGTCGAAATCCTCGACGACCGCGCGCAATTCCTGCAGGGCGCCGCCGAGGCGCTGGCGGTATTGCTGGGCGAATTCTGGCGCTTGCGACGTGACGATGCCACCAGCAATCCCGGCCACGACGACAACGGTGCGTGCTATCCAGGCCATTTTCTCCTCCCGCGCTCCGACACGAATCCTATCACAACCGCCTGGATTTGAATGCGGGGGACGGTTGCAGGTTGCCCTAGGCGGGGCAATTATCGGATCGATCGGAGAATACATCATGAAAACAGTTCGGCTCGGGCGAAACGGTCCGCGCGTCTCGCGCGCCGGCCTCGGCTGCATGGCGATGGCCGGGGTCTACGGGCATTCGGACAGGGCGGAGAACATCGCCACCATCCATGCCGCGCTCGACGCAGGGATCAGCCTGATCGATACCGGCGATTTCTACGGCGCGGGCGCCAGCGAAATGCTGATCGGGGAGGCGCTGCGCGGGCGCGACCGCGACAAGGCGGTGATCAGCGTGAAATTCGGCGCGCTGCGCGGACCGGACGGTTCGTGGAACGGTTACGACGCGCGGCCGGAGGCAGTGAAAAACTTCCTGACCTATACGCTGACCCGGCTGGGCGTCGATCACATCGATATCTACCGCCCTGCCCGGCTCGACCCGAACGTGCCGATCGAGGAGACGGTCGGGGCCATCGCCGACATGATCAAGGCCGGTTACGTGCGCCATGCCGGGCTGTCGGAGGTCGGCGCGGCGACGATCCGCCGGGCGGCGGCGGTGCACCCGATCTCGGACCTGCAGATCGAATATTCACTGATCTTCCGAGGCATCGAAAGGGACATCCTGCCGACCTGCCGCGAGCTCGGCATCGGGATCACCGCCTATGGCGTTCGGCGCGCGGGCTGATCAGCGGCAACTGGACGCCCGGCAAAGCGGCGGCCGACGGCGACTCGCGAAAGTGCCATCCTCGCTTCCAGGGCGAGAACGAGACGAAGAACATGGCGATCGCCGAAGCCATCGGCGCTGTCGCCGCCCGCAAGGGCGCGACCACCGCGCAGGCGGCGATCGCCTGGGTCGCCTCGCGCGGCGAGGACATCGTGCCGCTGATCGGATCGCGCACGCGGGCGCAACTCGACGAGGCGCTCGGCGCGCTCGACCTCGAATTGTCGCCGGACGATCTCGCCGAGATCGAGGCGGCGATTCCGCCGGAAGGCAGCGCCGGCACGCGCTACAATGCGCACCAGCTGGCGATGCTCGACAGCGAGAAATAGACAGGGATCAGTGAGGGTGGCTTTCGAGGTCGCCCTTCAGCCTGGCCAACAGATCGACTGCCTGCTCGGCATAAGGCCCGATCCAGCGGTCGAGGATCGACTTGATCGGCAGCGGGTTGAGATGGTTCCAGCGTTCCCTGCCCTCGCGGCGGGGAATGACAAGGTCGGCGCTTTCCAGAACCTTCAGATGCTGCATGACAGTGCAGCGGTCGAGCTGCGGGAAACGGGCGCAGAGATCGCCCGTCGTCCGCGGCTGGTCCTTCAGCGCATCGAGAATCTCGCGCCGTATCGGCGCGGCCAGGGCCTTGAAAACGCCGTCTTCATCTATTCGATTTGACATGTTATATTTGTATAACATATCAGGCGCAACGACAAGGAGGAACGGTCATGGAGCTGAAATTCAAAGTCTCGGCGCATATCTCGAAACCGGTGTCGGAGGTGTTCGAAGCCGTGGCCGACCCGAATTCACTTTCCCGGTATTTCACCACCGGCGGCGCGCAGGGCCGGCTGGAGACCGGCTCCACGGTCTACTGGGATTTCCACGACTTTCCGGGCGCCTTTCCGGTGCATGTGGTCGAGACAGAGCGCAACAGGAAGATAGTGCTACGCTGGGCCGCAAACGAGGGCGGCCCGCCGGAGGGTGACGAGGCGATGGCGGCGAGCGCAGGCTACGAGACAATTGTTACGATGACCTTCGAGGAACTGGAGGACGGGCGGACGCTGGTAACCATCGCCGAAGAAGGCTGGCGCGAGACCGAGAAAGGGCTGGCGGCCTCCTACGGCAACTGCATGGGCTGGTCACAGATGCTGTGCGCGATGAAGATCTGGCTCGAACACGGGATCAATCTTCGCGAGAAGATGTACACGTGAGCGGTGCAGAACCTTCCTGCGCCGCCAGTTCGCCCTTCGGGCTCAATCGGTAGATGCCGCGTTCGACGCGCTCGAACCAGCCGTAATGGTCGTCAGCCATGATGGCGCGGGCGCGGGTTACGCCGGTCGCCTTCGCCACGT
>JBAQHA010000351.1:0-3090 GCA_049288075.1 Oricola sp. | reverse complement strand
CCGGGCGCCGCCGCGACGGCGCCGGAAAGGAAGTCCGGAAGACGCGAAAACAGCGCAGCCTCCCTCGCGGCGGGGTCGCGCGTTTCCAGTTCGTCGAAATGCTCGCTCATCATCCTGTCCGTTGCTGCGGTATCGTGGTGCTCACGCGAGCCAGCGCTTGCGGCGCTTGTAATGCTTGACGTCCCGGAACGATTTCCGGCCCTCGCCGGCGACACCGAGATAGAATTCTTTCACGTCTTCGTTTTCGCGCAGTTCCTTCGCCGCGCCGTCCATCACCACGCGGCCGGATTCCAGGATGTAGCCGTAGGTGGCGTATCGCAGCGCGATATTCGTGTTCTGCTCGGCAAGCAGGAACGTGACGCCCTCGTTGTGGTTGAGATCGCGCACGATCTCGAAGATTTCCTCGACCAGTTGCGGCGCGAGGCCCATCGACGGCTCGTCGAGCAGGATCGTCGTCGGCCGCGACATCAGCGCGCGTCCGATCGCGCACATCTGCTGCTCGCCGCCGGAGGTATAGCCGGCCTGGCTCTTGCGGCGCAGCTTCAGCCGCGGGAAATATTCATAGACCATTTCCAGGTCGCGGGCGATCGCCGCGCGGCCGTCCGAGCGCGTGAACGCACCGGTCAGAAGATTTTCCTCGATCGACAGATGGCCGAAACAGTGGCGGCCTTCCATCACCTGGATACAGCCGCGCTTGACCAGTTCCGACGAAGAGAGGTCCTGTATCTCGTCACCCTTGAAGGTGATCGTACCCTTTGTCACCTCGCCGCGCTCGGCGCGCAGCAGGTTGGAGATCGCCTTCAGCGTCGTGGTCTTGCCGGCGCCGTTCGCGCCTAGGATCGCCACGATGCCGCCTTGCGGCACGGCAAGCGACACGCCCTTCAACACGAGGATCACGTGATTGTAGATCACCTCGATATTGTTGACCGCGAGAAGCGGTGCGGTTTCGTCGACCTTCTGAAGCATGTCGGTGTCCCGGCCTTGCGATTACGCCTGTCCTGATGGACCCGGCGGCAAGCCGCCGGGTCCGGTAACGTTACGCGCCGATTACTGGCACGAGCGCTGTTCGATGTTGTTTTCCTTGGCGAAAGCCTCGGAATCCTCGATCGCCAGCGCGGTGACGAGATCGCGGTTCGACGGGATGTAGTCCGTGATCGCGTTCCACTTCTTCGCCGCGGCATCCCACTGCTGGACGAGCGCGGAGCCCGAGCCGCCATGGTTCGCGCAGGTCACCTGGACCTCCGGACCGAACTTCGGCATGCCGAGGGCTTCCATCGTCGCATCGGTCACTTCGAGCGCTTCCATGCCGTCGCGCATTTCGGCGGCCGTGATGTCCGCGTGGCCGGACATTTCCTGCGCCTTCTTGGCCGCCTCGACGGCCAGCATGGCCGCATACATGCCGCGGTTGTACTGGACGGTGCCGAGGTTGGAGCCGTCACCTGCCGCCTTGCCGGCGTCGACGACATATTTCTTGATGTCTGCGAAGACCGGGGCGTCGGTGCCCACGGCCGTGAAGTTCAGCGACTTGTAGCCATTGGCGCCGTCGCCGACCGGGAGCACGTCCTGCTCGGAGCCGGACCACCAGATGCCGATGAAGTGATCCATCGGGAAGCGGATGTTGGCGGCTTCCTGGATGGCGACAGCGTTCATCACGCCCCAGCCCCACATCAGCACGTAGTCCGGACGCTCGCGGCGGATCTGCAGCCACTGCGACTTCTGTTCCTGACCGGGCGCGTCGACCGGTATGAGCGTCAGCTTGAAGCCCATTTCCTTCGACAGTTCCTCAAGCGTGCGGATCGGCTCCTTGCCGTAGGCGGAGTTGTGGTAGACGAGCGCGATCGACTTGCCCTTGAGGTCGCCGCCTTCCATGTCGGAAACGTGCTGCACGGCGATCGTGGCGCCGTCCCAGTAGTTGCCCGGATAGTTGAACACCCACTTGAACACCTTGCCGTTCATCGCCGAGGTGCGGCCGTAGCCCATCGTGTGCAGCGGAATGCCGTCGGCGGTAACCTTCGGGATCAGCTGGTAGGTGATGCCGGTCGACAGCGGCTGGTAGAGCAGCGCGCCGTTGCCGGTTCCCTTCGTCGATTCATAGCACTCGACACCCTTCTCGGTGTTGTAGCCGGTCTCGCATTCCGGGTTGGCGATCTTCACGCCGCCGACGCCGCCGTCGCGCTCGTTGATGAGCGTGAAATAGTCGGCATAGCCGTCGGCGAAGGGAATGCCACCCGGAGCGTAGGCGCCGGTGCGATAGCTGAGCGACGGGAACACGAGGTCGGCCATCGCGGGCCCTGCACCCACGACGGCAGCCACGGCCGCAGCCATTGCGATCTTCGTCAGTTTCATGTCGTTATCTCCTCCGATTACTCGACATATTTCCCGGGAACCGGGACTCCTCCCTTTCGAAAAAGGGTTTGTGCCAGCTCGCCCGCCCCTCAGTAGGGGAAGGGCCACAGGCGCAATTTCTCCTTCGTCAGCCGCCAGATTTGTGCCAGCCCGTGCGGTTCGACGACGAGGAAAAACATGATCAGTCCGCCGATCAGCATGATCTGGATATGGGCGGCAACATCCGTCGGCCAGCCAAGCGCACCGACGAACACATTCTTGAGCAGCACCGGTAGCAGCACCAGAAAGCCCGCGCCGAGGAACGAACCGAGGATCGAACCGAGGCCGCCGATGATGACCATGAAGAGCGCGAGGAATGACTTGTCGATGCCGAATGCTTCCGTCACTTCCGCGGCGCCCAGATAGACCGAGAAGAACAGCGCGCCGCCGACGCCGATGAAAAAGGACGAGACGGCGAAGGCCGATAGCTTGGTTCTCAACGGCTCGACGCCGATGATCTCGGCTGCGATGTCCATGTCGCGGATCGCCATCCACGAACGGCCGACGCGGCCGCGCGTCAGGTTGCGCGCCAGCCATGCGAAGATGAACAGGAACGACAGGCAGAACAGGTAGGTCGCCCACGGCGCGGCGTTCGGGCCGGTGACGACGATGCCGAAGATCGACCGTTGTGTCGTCGTGATCTGGCCGGAAGCCGAATAATTGTAAAACCAGGCGAACTTGTTGAACACCCAGATCAGGAAGAAC
>JBAQHA010000350.1:0-1509 GCA_049288075.1 Oricola sp. | reverse complement strand
CCGGTCGGCGTTTCGACATCCATGCCGCCACTGGGCGCGATCTGCCCGGTGACGAAAACGAAGGTTCCTTGGATCAGGGAGACGCCCATGGAATTCGAGGCGCCACCCGGATTGTAGACCAGTTCGTCGATCACCATCCGCGCGTTGGACGACAGGGAAAAGACGGTGTTGTCTACGAACTGAATTCCCAGATCGGAGCCGACGCCGGTGGAGACGACATCGCCCTGGAAAATTGGGTCGCCCTCGGAGAGGTCCTCGCGGCTGCCGTCCGTCCGCTGCACCCTGGCGACACCGTTGAGGTCGCTGACCTCGCCGATGGGCTGTTCGGGCTGAACCCCTCCCGCCTGGGCATAGGCGGTGGGCGCCTCGGGGCCGGCCAGGGACTCGACCGTACTGGGCGTGAGGCGGGCGCCCTCCGGCGTTTCCAGCTGCGGCGGCTGCTCCTGCGCGAAATAGTCGCGCAGCAGAAATTTCCCGCCATGGGTGGTGTTCAGCAGAAGATCGTCGCCGGCGCGGGAGAACTCGGCCGAAAACAGGCTTTCCGCATCGAAGAGGATGCTTTGCTGGTCCGCGGTGTCGATGGCACTGATACCGCCGTCGACCGCCTCGGCCGCCGTCGCGATCTTTTCGACCATACCATCCTTCCCATTCGCAGGAATGGCCGGGAGTGGCGACTGCCGGTTCCTAGATCGCTTTGGGCTGGAACACGAACAATCCCGAAAGGTCCACCACTCCGCTCCCTGATTGATCACAGTACATCAGGGAAATACTCTAGAGGAATGGAAATAAAGAGTGTGTGGGCCACAATTGTAGTTAAATTCCAACAGCTTACTTAAGGTTATTTCTTGTTGGCTAAAGAAATCCTGGGATGAAAACTTGTGGTTGATCGACTGCAAAGCCATGCGTTTCTTTCGCGGCCGTGCGTTTTCTACGCTCCTTGCTCCCAGCGGCTGCAAGCGGTTGCCATCGCCGTTCGCCCGGCGGCGTCCGCCGGCGATGTCTGGGGCATTCACACATCTCTTCCGGCCTTCTCCAAACTGTCACCCCGGACAAGCGAGCGTGAGCGAGCGCGATCCGGGGTCTACGGCAGGTCCAAGCTCCCGGCGGTGCAGAAAGACCTCGCATAGGAGCCGGAGCAACGCGCCACAGTGGCTTTCGGCCGAGGGGGCGATGGCGAAGCCGGGCGCCTGTCCCCTCAGTGGTTCCCGGCTCGCGCTCGCAAGCTCGCTTGGCCGGGATGACATTCTGAGTGGGCGCCGGCGATATTTGATTCCAGTGAGGTCAGGCCCCAGGGCGACAGTAGTGCGGAAATCGGCGGAGCGAGACAGCCGGCCGTGTTCGCATCGGAGTCGGCTAGAGCAATCGGCGGCGATCGCTTAGGCTGTGACGATACCGTCCCGCGCGAGGCGGTGACGAGGGGGAGAGCAGGCGGGTGAGGGACCAAGCAGCGGAGCGTCCGGGCGCTCGGTGGACAGGCAGGTTGCGGCGCATGCTGCGTGGCGCCGGTCT
>JBAQHA010000349.1:0-5821 GCA_049288075.1 Oricola sp. | reverse complement strand
GATCTTGCCAGAATGGCCGCCTTGAAAAGAAACATCGAATGAATTATCCGCACAAAAGTGAATTACCGGAAGATCATTCCAGTGACCCAGGTTGCATCCCTTTCCGACACCGATCGCCGCTTGCTTTCCCTGCTGCAACAGGACTGCCGCATCTCCAACCAGCAGCTTGCCGATGCCGTGGGCATGTCGGCGTCGGCCTGCTGGCGCCGCGTGCGCGCGCTGGAGGAGGAGGGCGTCATTTCCGGCTATGTCGCGCTGCTTGACGCCGAGCGGGCGGGCCAGCGCTTCAGCGCCGTCGTGCAGATCACGCTTGAGCGTCACGAGCGCGCACATGTCGACCAGTTCATCGAGGCGATCACGCGCCGGCCGGAAGTGCTGCAGACGTTCGCCACGACCGGGGAAGCCGATTACCACATTCTGGTGCTGTGCGAGGACAAAGACGCCTACAACCTCTTCCTGGAAGAGTTCCTGTTCCGTCTGCCGGGCGTCGCCCACGTGCGCACCAATCTGATCCTGAAATCGATCAAGTCGACTCCGCGCGTACCGCTCTGAAATGGTTGCGCGGACCGATTCTTCCCTGGCGGAAGGTAAGGGTATGCCGACGGATAGGAAAAAATCGGGCGGATTCCGGCGCTTGGGTGCCGTAAGGAAACCGTATGTTTACGATCCCTGACGCTATGTGAGATTGGCTGAGGGGGAATATTATGGGGCACGCACGTGCGCGGGATTTCTTCATAGAGGAGGAGTCCCTCGATGCCGCCAAGGCAACACAGCAAGCACTGATCGACACGCAGGAACGCATGGGCATGATGCTGGACATCATGCCGATGGGACTGCTGATTCATACGCGCCAAGGCATCCTCTTCGCCAACCAGGAAGCCTGTCGAATGCTCGGCGCGCGCCGCGAGAAGCTTGTCGGCCGGCATATGCTCGACTTCCTTGCCGAGAGCGAAATCCGCCGGGTTCGCGACCAGATCGATCGGTCTTTCGAGAACGGTATCGAGCCGATCAACCAGGAATTGCTTCTGCACAATCCGGGCGGTCGGGTTCTCTCGATCAAGCTGATTTCGGTCCGGCTGCCATGGGCGGGAACGCCCGTCATCCAGCTTCTGCTGCAGGACGTCACCGACCTGAAGCAGAAGGAGCGCACGCTCGAACGCCTCTCCATCATCGACGAGTTGACCGGCGTCTACAATCGCCGCCATGTCTTCACGGAAGCGGCGCGGCACATGCGGAACATCAGTGCGTCGGAATATGACCTGTCCGTCGCGCTTCTCGATGTTGATCACTTCAAGAAGATCAATGACGCCTACGGCCATGGCGTCGGAGACCAGGCGCTGATCTCGCTCGCGGGTACGGCCAGCGAGATCGCGCGCGCCGAAGGAGGCGAGGACTCCATATTCGCGCGAATAGGCGGCGAGGAGTTCCTGCTGCTGCTTCCTGGCGTCGATCTCCGTTCGGCCGCTTCGATCGGCGAGAAGCTGCGCGAAGCGGCAAGCGCCATCGACGTGCGCGCCGAAACCGACACGTTCCGTTTCACCGTTTCCTTCGGTATCGCCGCCTACGCGCCGCATGACTCACATTTCGAGCGGTTGGTCGCCCGCGCCGACGCGGCGCTGTACGACGCCAAGCGCCTTGGCCGTAACCGGGTCGCCGTGGCGCACTGATCTGCCGCCAACGCAGAACTCCTGTTCCCGACAGGCAGCGACCGCCCTTTTCGACGCGCTGAAAAAGTGTCAGAATAAGTTTCAAGATTAAAGTTTTAAGCTTGAAATATATGGCGACCGGTGGCACGTTGCGATGCGCATGCGCGCCTTCGGGGAGGATTCATGAAGATATTGTGCCTGGGAGGCGGCCCGGCGGGCCTCTACTTCGCGATCTCGATGAAGCTGCGCGATCCTCGCCACGAGGTGACGGTGCTGGAGCGCAATCGCGCCAACGACACCTTCGGCTGGGGCGTGGTGCTGTCGGACGACGCGCTCGAGCGCATGCAGAAGAACGATCCGCAGTCGACCGAGGAAATCCGCGCCCATTTCGCCTACTGGGATGACATCGCGGTCGTACACGGGGGCGCGCGCACAGTCTCCGGCGGCCACGGCTTCGCCGGTATCGGCCGCAAGCGGATGCTGGTCATCCTGCAGCAGCGTGCCCGCGAGCTGGGCGTCGACATGCGCTTCGAGACGGAATTCAGGTCGGCGGAGGAATATCGCCGCGACTATGATCTTGTCGTTGCCGCCGATGGCATCAACTCGGTCGTGCGGCGCGAATACGAGCAGGATTTCAAACCGGACATCGATATCCGCAAATGTAAGTTCGTCTGGCTCGGCACGCACCAGAAATTCGACGATGCCTTCACTTTCATCTTCGAGAAAACGGAGCACGGGTGGGTCTGGGCCCATGTCTACCAGTTCGACGAGAACACCGCGACCTTCATCGTCGAATGCCTGCCGGAGACCTGGGACCGCTGGGGTTTCGAGCACATGACGAAGGAGGAAACGGTCGAGACCTGCCGCAGGATATTCGAGAAGCACCTCGGCGGCCACGAACTGATGTCCAACGCCGCGCATCTGCGCGGGTCCGCCGTTTGGATGCAGTTCCCACGCGTCATCTGCCAGAAGTGGTATCACGAGAACGTCGTACTGATGGGCGATGCCGCCGCCACCGGACATTTCTCCATCGGCTCGGGCTCACGCCTCGCCTTCGACAGCGCCATCGCGCTTGCCGATTATCTGCATTCCGAGCCGACGCTGCAGGCCGCTTTCCAGCGCTACCAGGAGGAGCGACGCATGGAGGTCCTGCGGCTGCAGTCGGCGGCCCGCAACTCGCTCGAATGGTTCGAGGAAGTCGAGCGTTACCTCGATCTCGATCCCGTCCAGTTCGCCTATTCGCTGCTGACGCGCTCGCAACGCATCAGCCACGAGAACCTGCGCTTGCGCGATCCGCAATGGTTGCGTTCCGCCGAGGACTGGTTCCAGGCGCGATCCGGCGGCAAGCCCGGGCGTGCGCCGATGTTCGCGCCCTACAGGTTGCGCGAAATGGAACTGCAAAATCGCGTCGTCGTCTCGCCGATGGCGCAGTACAAGGCCGTCGACGGATGCCCGAACGACTGGCACTTCATCCACTATGCCGAGCGCGCCAAGGGCGGCGCCGGGCTCGTCTATGTCGAGATGACCTGCGTTTCGCCGGAAGGCCGCATTACGCCCGGCTGCCCCGGCCTCTACGCGCCGCAGCACGTGGCCGGATGGAAACGGCTGGTCGATTTCGTGCACGCCGAGACCCACGCCAAGATCTGTTGCCAGCTCGGCCATGCCGGCCGCAAGGCTTCCGTCCAGGTGCCGTGGCAGGACGACGAGATGCCGCTGAAGGTGGGCGGTTGGGAGATCATTGGCCCATCTGCGCTTCCCTGGTCTCCGGACCACGTGACGCCACGCGAGATGACCCGCGCCGACATGGACGAGGTCACCGCGCAGTTTGTCGCCTCGACGCGGATGGCCGAGGAAGCGGGCTTCGACATGGTCGAGTTGCACGCCGCCCACGGCTACCTGATTTCCTCCTTCATCTCGCCGATGTCGAACGTCCGCACCGACGACTATGGCGGCACCCTGGAAAACCGCATGCGCTATCCGCTCGAGGTTTCCCGCGCCATGCGCGCGGCCTGGCCCGCCGACAAGCCGATGTCGGTGCGCATTTCGGCGAACGATTGGGTCGGCGACCATGGCGTGACGCCCGCCGAAGCCGTCGAGATCGCGAAGATGTTCCACGAAGCCGGCGCCGACATCATCGACGTCTCGGCCGGCCAGACCTCGACGGAAGCCAGGCCCGTGTACGGCCGCATGTTCCAGACGCCGTTCTCCGACCGCATCCGCAACGAGAGCCATATCGCCACCATGGCGGTCGGCAACATCTACGAGACCGACCACGTCAACTCGATTCTGATGGCCGGCCGCGCCGACCTCGTCTGCCTCGCCCGTCCGCATCTCGCCGACCCGTACTGGACGCTGCACGCGGCCGTCGCGCTCGGCGATCGCGAAACCGAATGGCCGCTGCCCTATCGGCGTGGCCGCGACCAGTTGTTCCGGCTGGCCGAACGGGCTCAGGAGGCAATCCGCGCATGACCCTTCAAGGCAAGACGGTCCTTGTGACCGGTGGCGGCACCGGTACCGGTTCGGATTTCGCCCGCGGCTTCGCCGAGGCCGGGGCGAGCGTCGTCATCGCAGGGCGGCGGCGCGAGCCGCTCGAGACGGTCGCTGCGAAATATGACGGCGTGCGGTGCGTCATCGCCGATGTGACCGATGAGGCAAGTGTGCGCGCGATGTTCGAGGCGGCTGGCCCGGTCGACATCGTCATTGCGAATGCCGGCGCCGCCGAAAGTTCGGCGCTGGCAAAGACCAGCCTCGAGAACTGGAATGCGTTGGTCGCGGTCAACCTCACCGGCACCTTCCTGACCATGCGCGAGGGCTTGCGCCAGATGACCGGCTGGGGCCGGCTGATCGCCGTTTCCTCGGTCATGGGCCTGAAGGGCGGCGGTTATGTCTCAGCCTATGCGGCGACCAAGCATGGCGTTATCGGGCTCGTGCGTTCCGTTGCCCACGAGGTGGCGCGCAGCGATGTGACGATCAACGCGATCTGCCCCGGCTACATCGCGACCGAGATGACCGAACGTACGATCGTCAACATCATGGCGAAGACCGGCCGCAGCCGCGAGGAGGCAGTCGCCGCCGTCACGGCGACCACGCCGCAGCGTCGCCTGATCCAGCCGGCCGAGGTGACCGCCGCTGCGCTCTATCTGTGCGCGCCCGGTTCGGAAGGCGTCAACGGTCATGCGCTGGCGATCACCGGAGGCGAGGCATGAATACACCGCCCACCATAGACCCGCTGTCGAAGCGTCGCCTGAAACTGTGGATCAGGCTGCTCGGCGTCACCCGCGCCGGAGAGTCGCACCTGCGCGAATTCCTGCGCGTCCGCCACGACACGACGCTGCCGCGCTTCGACGTGATGGCCGCGCTGTTCCGCTCGAAGGACGCCGTCACCATGTCGGAACTGTCGCGCATGCTGCTCGTATCCAACGGCAACGCGACCGCTGTCGTCGACCGTCTGGAGGCCGACGGGCTGGTGCGCCGCTTGCCCTCCGAAAGCGACCGTCGCACAGTTCATGTGGCGCTGACCGAAGACGGCCGGACCCGCTTCGAGCATCTCGCCGCCGAGCACGAGCGCGAGGTCAACGCGCTCTACGCCAACCTGTCCGAACAGGACATCGACACGTTGACCGACATCCTCAAGCGGATGGGCAAGGACAAGCCATGACCGAACTCGCCTCGCTGAAACCGAAGCACTTCCTGTGGGAGGTGAAGGATCGCATCGCCACGGTCCGGTTGAACCGGCCCGACCGCAAGAACCCGCTGACTTTCGACAGCTATGCCGAACTGCGCGACACCTTCCGCGAACTCGTCTACGCCACCGACGTGGACGTGGTGGTCTTTGCCTCAAACGGGGGCAATTTCTGCTCCGGCGGCGACGTGCACGAAATCATCGGGCCTCTGGTCGGCATGGAGATGAAAGACCTGCTCGCCTTCACCCGCATGACCGGAGATCTCGTCAAGGCGATGATCTCCTGTGGCAGGCCGATCGTCGCCGCTGTCGACGGCGTCTGCGTCGGTGCCGGCGCGATCATCGCCATGGCGTCGGACCTGCGGCTCGCGACGCCGCAGGCGAAGACGGCGTTCCTGTTCACCCGCGTCGGTCTTGCCGGCTGCGACATGGGCGCCTGCGCCATGCTGCCGCGCATCATCGGCCAGGGCCGGGCGGCGGAACTGCTTTACAC
>JBAQHA010000348.1:0-2344 GCA_049288075.1 Oricola sp. | reverse complement strand
GGCTTCAAGCGTCTGGCCGGGGCGGGCATAGATCAGGTCGAAGGAGAGGCGCGGGAAGATCTCGCGCGCCAGGTCTATGGCGTTCAGCGCCTCTTCGACATTGTGCAGGCGGCCGAGGAATCGCAAGTCGGGGTCGCTCAATGCCTGGACGCCGAGCGACAGGCGGTTGACGCCGGCGGACCGATAGCCGGCGAAGCGGCCTGCGTCCGCCGAGGAGGGATTGGCCTCCAGCGTGATCTCGATGCCTTCGGGCAGACCCCAGAGACCGTCGGCCGCCTCCAGCAGCGCGCCGACGGTTTCGGGCAGCATCAGGGACGGCGTGCCGCCGCCGATAAAGACCGAGGTCACTTCGCGCGGACCGGTCCAGCCGCGCATGGTTTCCATCTCGCGGCGGAAAGCCTCGACAAAGCGGGACTGATCGACGCCGCCGTGGCGGACATGGGAGTTGAAGTCGCAGTACGGGCACTTGGCCGCGCAGAAGGGCCAGTGGATGTAGACGCCGAAGCCGGGCGTGCCGTCGTCGCCGTTTACCCGGGACGCCCCGGTCCTACGCGACGCCAAGGCACTCATGGGCGAACTTCCTGAAGGCGCGGGCGCGGTGCGACAGGGCCTGCGCGTCGCCCGGCTTCCAGCCGTGCTTCTGCTCGGCGGTCATTTCGCCGAAGGTGACATCGTGGCCTTCGGGCTTGAATACCGGATCGTAGCCGAAGCCGAGCTTGCCGCGCGGCGGCCAGACCAAAGTGCCCTCGACCTCGCCGCGGAAATATTCGACATGGCCGTCAGGAAAGGCGAGGCAGAGAACCGAGACGAATCGGGCGGTGCGGTCCTTCGGGTCGGACGCGCCCTTCTCGGCGAGCTTTTCCTCGACATTGCGCATCGCCATGGCGAAATCGCGCGTGCCGTCGGGCAGTTCGGCCCAGTCGGCGGTGTGGACGCCTGGCTTGCCTTCGAGCGCGTCGACGCAGATGCCGCTGTCGTCGGACAAGGCAGGCAGTCCGGTCGCTTCCATTGCGGCGACGGCCTTGGTGCGCGCGTTCTCCTCGAAGGTCACGCCATGCTCCGGCGGCTCGGCAAGACCCAGCTCGCCGGCCGAGGTGACCTCGAAGCCGAAAGGACCGATAAGATCGCGTATCTCGCGCAGCTTGCCGTCATTATGGGTGGCGAGCACGAGTTTTCCGGGTTCAAGCTTGCGGGTCATTCCAGGTCCCAGAGTTTCGGTTCGGCGAGTTCCAGGCTGTTGCCGGAAGGATCGCGAAAATAGATCGAGCGGGCGCCGTTCGGCCAGCGGAAATCGGCCTCGATCTCGACACCCTTCTCCCCAAGCTGGCGGCGCCAGTCACTGATATATTCGGCGCCGACCCGGAAGCAGACGTGGCCCGGACCCGTGGCGCCGTGAACGGGCACCGGCATGGCGGGATTTGTCGCCGGTTTCGCCGTCTCGGCGGCGACGAAGAGCAGCAGCACGCCGCGGCCGCAGCGAAAGAAAACGTGGCGGCCCTCGACACGGGCGATCCGCTCCAGCCCGAGGACGCCGCCGTAGAAACGTTCCGAGGCATCCAGATCGGCGACGTAGAGCGCGGTTTCAAGGATGCCTTCGGGATGCAGCATGGCCGCGCTCAGCCTCCGATCGCCTGCTTCTGCAATTCGATGATCCGCGCGATGGCGACATGCGCCTGCTCGAACAAGGCGTTGAACTGGTCGCGGGAGAAGGGCGCACCCTCGCCCGTGCCCTGGATCTCGACGATGCCGCCGGAGCCGGTCATGACGAAATTGGCGTCGGTCTCGGCCTGCGAATCCTCGGCATAGTCGAGGTCGGTCACGGGCGTGCCCTGATAGACGCCGCAGGAAACGGCGGCGACATGGTCTTTCAGAACACGGGTCTTCGACGCCATCTGGCGCTGGTGCATCCAGTCGAGGCAGTCGTGCAGCGCGATCCAGCCGCCGGTAATCGAGGCGGTGCGGGTGCCGCCGTCGGCCTGGATGACGTCGCAGTCGATGGTGATCTGGCGCTCGCCGAGCGCTTCCAGATCGACGACCGCGCGCATGGAGCGGCCGATCAGGCGCTGGATTTCGAGCGTGCGGCCGCCCTGCTTGCCGGATGCCGCCTCGCGCTTCATCCGATCGCCGGTGGACCGCGGCAACATGCCGTATTCGGCCGTCACCCAGCCGCGGCCGGTATTGCGCATCCAGCCGGGCACGCGCTCCTCGAGGCTCGCGGTGCAAAGCACATGCGTGTCGCCGAACTTGACGAGGCAGGAGCCCTCGGCATGTTTCGACAGGCCGCGCTCGAAGGAAATGGGGCGCATCTGGTCGGGCGTGCGTCCGGAGGGTCTTGCCATGGAAA
>JBAQHA010000347.1:0-4421 GCA_049288075.1 Oricola sp. | reverse complement strand
GCATATTTCGACGAGAGCGAAACAACGCTCGGCGAGGACGGCGTCCGCCGCGAACCGCTCGGTTCGCCGGTGGAATGGGTTGAGGAGGAAAGCTACTATTTCCGCCTCTCGGCCTATGGCGACAAGCTGCTGGACCTCTACGAGAAGAACCCCGGCTTCGTCATGCCGGCCGAACGGCGCAACGAGGTGGCGAGCTTCGTCAAGGGCGGCCTGAAAGATCTGTCGATCTCGCGCACGACCTTCGACTGGGGCATTCCCGTTCCCGGCAACGACAGCCATGTCATGTATGTCTGGGTCGACGCGCTGACCAACTACATCACCGCCGCCGGTTTTCCGGACGAAAACGCCGAGCGCTGGGGCTACTGGCCGGCGATGCACATCATCGGCAAGGACATCGTGCGCTTCCACGCGGTCTACTGGCCGGCCTTCCTGATGAGCGCGGGCGTGGAACTGCCCAGGCGCGTCTATGCGCACGGGTTCCTGTTCAACAAGGGCGAGAAGATGTCGAAGTCGGTCGGCAACGTGGTCGATCCCTTCGCGCTGGTCGATGCCTACGGGCTCGACCAGGTGCGCTACTTCTTCATGCGCGAGGTGCCGTTCGGCAATGACGGTTCCTACAGCCACGAGGCGATCGTCAACCGCACCAATGCCGATCTCGCCAACGGCCTCGGCAACCTGGCGCAGCGCTCGCTGTCGATGATCGCCAAGCATTGCGAAGGCGTCGTGCCGCAGCACGGGGCGTTCACGGCGGAAGACGAGGCGCTGCTGGCGACGAGCGGCCCCGCGCTCGAGGCCGCGCGCGAGGCGATGGACCATCAGGCGATCCACAAGGCGATCGAGGCCACCTTCGACATCGCGGCGGCCGCCGACCGCTATATCGACGCCCAGGCGCCGTGGGCGCTGCGCAAGACCGATCCGGACCGGATGAAGACCGTGCTCTATGTCGTCGCCGAGACGGTGCGCCGCATCGCGATCCTCGCGCGGCCCTATATTCCGGCCTCCGCCGAGAAACTGCTCGATCTCGTCGCTGCGCCCGCCGACGCGCGCGACTTCTCGAGCCTCGACTCGATGCTCGTGCCGGGCGCGCCACTGCCTGCGCCGGCAGGCGTGTTCCCGCGCTATGTCGAGAAGGAAGGCGAAGCCTGAGAACGATGACAGTGCTCGTGGACAGCCATTGCCATCTGGATTTCCCGGATTTCGCCTCGGAGCGCGACGCGATCGTCCAACGCGCGCGCGACAACGGCGTCGTTCGCATGGTGACGATCTCGACGCGGGTGAAGAAGTTCGACGAAATCCGCGCCATCGCGGACGCCTATGACGACGTGTTCTGCTCGGTCGGCACCCATCCGCACCAGGCCGACGAGGAACTCGACATCACCGCCGACGATCTGGTGCGGCTGGCGCAAGGCGAAAAGGTCGTGGGGATCGGCGAGGCCGGGCTCGACTATTTCTACGACAAGGCGCCGCGCGAGGCGCAGGCCGAAGGTTTCCGCCGCCACATCGAGGCGGCGCGCCGCACCGGCCTGCCGCTGGTCATCCACGCCCGCGACGCCGATGAGGACATGGCCGCGATCCTGACCGAGGAAACCCAAGAGAAGGGGGCCTTCCCCTTCGTGCTGCACTGCTTCTCGTCCGGGCGGGGGCTGGCCGAAGCCGGCGTAGCGCTCGGCGGCTACGTGTCTTTCTCCGGAATTCTGACCTTCAGGAATTCCGAGGCTATCCGCGACATCGCGCGCGACCTGCCGGCCGACCGGCTGCTGGTGGAGACGGACGCGCCGTATCTCGCGCCGCCGCCGTATCGGGGAAAGCGCAACGAACCGGCCTATGTCCGTCACACGGCGGAGGTGCTTGCCGAGGTGAGGGGCGTCACGCCCGACGAGATCGCCCGGACGACGACGGAAAACTTCTACCGCCTGTTCTCGAAGGTTCCCCGTCACGATGCCTGACACTCCCGTCATGCGCTACACGGTGCTCGGCTGCGGCTCGTCGCCGGGAACGCCGCGCCTCAATGGCGACTGGGGCAATTGCGATCCGCAGAATCCGCGCAACCTGCGCCTGCGCGCGTCGCTGCTCGCCGAACGCATTCTGCCGGCGGGCGAACGGACCTGCGTCGTCATCGACACCGGCCCGGACTTCCGTCAGCAAATGCTTGCGGCCGATGTGCGCCAGCTCGACGGCGTCGTCTACACGCATCCGCATGCCGACCATATCCACGGCATCGACGACCTGCGCACATTCGTCCTGTGGCAGAAGCGGCTGATGGACGTCTGGGCGGATGACGCGACCCATGAGCGCCTGAACGAGGGCTTCGGCTACTGTTTCGAGACGCCGCCCGGCTCTTACTACCCGCCGATCCTGAAGCGGCATCCGATCGACGTCGACAAGCCGTTCGAGGTGCCGGGTCCGGCCGGGCCAATCGCATTTCTGCCGCTCTATCAACGCCACGGCTCGATCCATTCGCTCGGCTTTCGCATCGGCGATTTCGCCTATTGCCCCGACGTCAGTTCCTTTCCCGAGGAGACGCTGGACCAGATGCAGGACCTCGACGTGCTGATCGTCGACGCGCTGCAATACCGCGAGCATCCCAGCCACATGTCGCTAGACCAGACGCTGGCGGTGATCGACAGGCTCAGGCCGAAGCGTACATATCTGACGCATATGCACACGCCGCTCGACTACGAGACGGTGAAGAACGAAACGCCCGCCGACGTGGAACCGGCTTATGACGGGCTGGTGATCGAACTGAGAGGCTGATGATGAGCGACACGGTCATTCCGAAACCGGGATCGAGCATGGAGCGCGTCGCGCTGGACGCCGAACGGCTCGGGCTTCCGATCGAACTGAAGATCATGGACCAGTCGACGCGCACGGCCGAGGAAGCCGCGGCCGCCTGCGGTTGCGGCGTCGGCCAGATCGTCAAGTCGCTGGTGTTCGAGAACGCGGATACGGGCGCGCTGATTCTGATGCTGGTATCCGGACGCCACAACGCCGATCTCGATTATATTTCAAGTCGATACGGATTGAACCTAAAGCGTTGCGACGGCCGCCGCGTGCGTGACGAGACCGGCTTCGCCATCGGCGGCGTCGCGCCGATCGGACACACCGGCCCGATCGCCACATATCTCGACGAAAGCCTGCTGGACTACGGTGAAGTGTGGGCGGCGGCGGGACGGCCGGACGGCGTGTTCCGCGTCGATCCGAAAGCGCTGGCGGACGCCATTGCGCCGCAGATCATCGCGGTTCTTGGCTGATCCAAGTTCCATAATCCATCTTATGCGACAACCGGATTTGGCGGTCATTTGTATGCGACATTTGGGCCCGGTGTTATCCTCCCGTCATGTCAGTGACCGGCCGATACGATTTTCGAATGGTGACCCCGGCGGATTTTGGTCTGCTGTCGGAGTGGCAGTCGCGACCGCATGTACGCGAGTGGTGGGATACGGCCGAGCCCTTCAGTGAGCGAAAGCTGGAAGACCCTCGGGTGACGCGATGGATCGTCTCGATGGCAGGACGCCCCTTTGCCTACATGCAGGACTACACCGTCCATGGGTGGAGAGATCATCATTTTTTCGGGCTCCCGAAGGGCTCCCGGGGCATCGACCAGTTCATCGGCGAGCCCGACATGATCGGAAATGGCCATGGCCCTGCATTTATCTCGGAGCGCTTGCGGGCCCTGTTTAAGGAAGGCGCCCCGATCGTCGCGACCGACCCCGACCCGGAAAATGCGCGCGCCATCGCGGCATACAGGAAGTCGGGGTTCAAGGAGTTCGGCCCGCCTCAGGATACGCCGTGGGGCCGGATACTGCCCATGAAGACCAGTCCGTCGGCTTGTATTGTTTGACGTTTGGTGTGTCCATCACCCGCCCCTCGCCTGCCTTGCAAACCGGCCTGGCCGGTCGGATCGGGGGCTGACCGTCTCGGCAAGTGGCAAAGTCTGACTGTCGCATTTCTATCGGGCTGCGCATGCCGCACGCCTGTACGGCTTTGTCAGTCTGAGTGTTTGTGCATTCGTGGTAACATTGACGCACGTACAGGATCTGGCAGACCGAGATGGACGACTTCCCTTCCGGCGATGAGCCGGCACGACCCGACATCGAACGCTGGCAAAAGCGCCTGTTGTCCGGAAATGTCGATCCGCGCGTCGCAGACATTTGGTCCGGCTGCGCGCGCCATGGCATTCGTATCGAACTTGGCGCGCCTCTGCCGGTGGAGCATTCGCTCGAAGCCAGCAAGTTCTGCAGCATCCCGGACTGGCGTTCGCCACTCCGGGACGCCGCAAGCGACGGATATGAACTGACCCTGCTCGCGCAGATCAACCTCGCCGATATCTCGGGCATGGAGACCGGATTGGACCTGCCAAAGACCGGCCTGCTCCAGTTTTTCTACGATGTCGCAAAGCAGCCCTGGGGTCTGTATCGGGC
>JBAQHA010000346.1:0-4402 GCA_049288075.1 Oricola sp. | reverse complement strand
GAACAGGTCGATCCAGTTGTCGGTGATGTGGCCGGCCTCCATCAGCCGGTCGAACGGGCCGTGCGGATCGCGCCCGCCGAACAGCAGGCCGACGCCCGCGGCGGCAATCGAGACCGGGCTCATCACGAGATCGCGCAGTCCGTCGGCGAACAGTTTGACCTGGAAGACGGCAAGGCGGCGGACAAGCGCGCCGCGCGTTGCGCCGGCCATATCGACGGCGTCCGGAAGATTCCGGTGAATCGTTTGGTGGCTTGTCATGGTCTCTCCCCGCATGGTCCGCCTGACTTTCATATCGGAACGGCAAGGCGGAAATCCAAGACCGGACCCTTCGGGAAATTCCCTATTCGCCGGC
Source organism: Oricola sp. (assembly GCA_049288075.1). Lineage (GTDB taxonomy): Bacteria > Pseudomonadota > Alphaproteobacteria > Rhizobiales > Rhizobiaceae > Oricola. Next base: position 4,050 of record JBAQHA010000346.1, on the reverse strand, counting down.
GACGAAGAACCGCCATTTCCCGTCGGGCATGATGCCGACGCGATAGAACACGTAGGCGCCGAAGGAGCGCATGTCCTCGTAGTCGCCGGAGGTGACGAGCTTGAACAGTTCGACCCGTTGCTTCGGCGTCAGCTCGTCGAGCGATGTCGCGACGAAATAAGGCCAGACATACATCTCGGCAGGCGTGCCCTTGTCGTAGACCGCGTAGCCCGCTTCCAGCACTTCCTCCAGGATGGCCAGGATTTCATAGCCCTCCGGATCGCCGGACAGGCCCTTGATGTATTCGATCGGGTCGCCGTCGTAACCGCCGAGGGACAATTGCGTCGTGTTCGCGCCGACCCCGATCAGCGGCCGCAGCGCCTCGTAGTCGGCGTCGCGCGTCGCCTTCATGATCAAGTCGCGCATGGTCTTCACCGGGACCGGCAGATCGTCCACCGAACCGCCGATGACGGCTTCCGACGTCGAGCCGGAATCGGGAGCGGCAGGAATGCCGCCCGGCACGGCGAGCGGGTTTTCCGGGTCCTGCCGCATCTGACGCGTGAATGGTGCGGGCAGGGGAATGATGTCCGACGGCGGCGGCGCGATGCTCGGGTCCTGCGCCTGCGCCGCGCTGCTGACAGCCACCGCACAACAAAAAAGGGAAAGGGCGAGCGTCAGGCGGGCGATATTCGTCGCGGCATTGGCCGCAAGGCGTGGCCTCGGTCGGTCGCCAGGCCGGTGGACACGTCCAGTCATCGTGCTTCCCGCGCGCTTCGGTTGGCGCTTACTGGATGGAGCGGTTCGGTGTGAATTCCCCGCACAGGATACGTTCGCGCAGCGTGTCGACGAGCGCCAGCGCGGCATCCTCGCCGTGCTCGCGGATCGTCTCTTCGAGTGCGGTCGCGATCGCTGCGTCGGCGAGAATGTCGGATTCGATACCCTCCATCACTCCGTCCGCCCAGGCTTCGCCATGGACCTCCAACGCCGCGTTCCGTTTTTCGCGGGCGATGATTTCGTCCATTTCGTTGATCGTAACTTCCATCGTGCTCAATTGAACTACGCCATTTTGGGACACAGCATTTACATGCTGTTAACATATATGCAGCCGTGCGCGAAACAAAAGCGGCAACGGCCAAAACCGTTAATGACCGCTTAACGCCTGTTCACTTTTCGTCATTCGCCGTAGCGGCTGTTGATCTCGCGCGTCAGGGCGAGGCCTTCCTTGACGTAGCGGTTGGCGGCTTCCAGGGCCTGTTCCGTGCAGCTTTCATAAACGCTGTCGAAGGTCCGGTAACCGCGGTTGAACGAGGCGATCAGCCGCGCGCGGCGCAGCGGTTCGGGGTTTTCCACCGCCAGCATCTGCTGCATCTGGTCGCGCCATTCGTTCGAGGTCTCGCCGCACAGGTTGCGCAGATAGTGGATCGAGCCGAGCACTTCGGACAGCCGCATCAGTTTCTCGTCATAGGGAACGACGGAAGCAACCTGCGCCACCGAGGCGGCGGGCAGGGACATCGCCGCGATGGCGGCGAAGGTCAGTAGATATGTCCGTGCCTTGGACAAGTCCGGCCGCCTCCAGCGGTTCGCGGCCCGGATACGGGGCCGAGCGGGTTCGTCGCGGTGTTAGCTGATTTTACCTGCGCCGCAAAGGGTCAGCGACGGTCGGCCGTGGCGATCTCGCGGGCGATGGCGAAGGTGGTCGCGGTGATTTTGAGCTTGGCCATGGCCGCCAGCGAAAACCAGCCTGCCTGCACCGCGTCGTCTGTGGCGACCGGATTGCCCGAGGCCTCGGCGCGATAGACCGCCAGGACGAAGTGATGCGCGGATTCGCCCTCCTTGGCGTCGCCCATCAGTTCCAGCAGCTTGTGAAAACGGACATCCTGCGCCTTGAGGCCAGTCTCTTCCGCGAGTTCGCGCCGCACGGCGTCGCCCAGCCGCTCGCCGAAATTGAGCTTCCCGCCGGGGAACGCCCACAGGCCTTTCGCGGGCGCCCTGCCGCGCCGCACCAGCAGGAATTCCCCGCTCGCGGAATTTCGCACCGCCACCGATACGGCAATAAGGGGAGTGGGTTGTTCGCCGGTCATCTTGCTTTTCAACTTGCGCCTGTCGTTTGAATGTAACATCGCACATGTTCAGCATGCAGCGGCATAGAGGGGTCGTCAGAATGACTGCATATCCACGTAAATCCATATTGCTTGCCGCCATCGCCGTCCTGGCGCTTTCCGGCTGCCAGACGTTGAACAAGGACCAGTGTTCGGTAACCGACTGGCGCACCCTCGGCAGCACGGACGGTGCATCCGGGCGCCCGCAGAACTATGTCGCCCGCCACCAGGAAGCCTGTACGAAGTTCGGCATCCCGGTCGATATTCCGGCCTGGCAATCGGGCTGGCAGGAGGGCATCCGCAACTTCTGCACACCCGCCAACGGGCTCGATATAGGCATGCGCGGATCGGGCTATGACAATTCCTGCCCCGCCGACCAGGCAATTCCCTTCCGCGAGGCTTACGACACCGGCTACCGCGTCTATTCGGCGCGATCCGAGCGTGATCGCATCCAGGGCGAACTGGATACCGCCATAGCTGAACTCGCTGGCGTGAAGGAGGAGGACCGCACGGTCAGGCAGATCCAGATCGAGTTGAAGCGCAGCGAGTTGTTCGCCGCCCAGAACCGCCTGAACGACGCCGAGCGCGCGGTCGATTTCTACCGCTTGCGGATGTCGACTGCCCGCTGATGTGCGGTCGGTTCTCGCTGCTGCAGTCGCCGGAGGAGGTCGAGGCCTTCTTCGCCCTCGAGGGCCTCGAGGCCTTTCCGCCGCGCTACAACATCGCGCCGACGCAGCCGATCCTCGTGCTCACGGCGGGGCCGCCGCGCGAGCCGGGGTCCAACCGGCCCGACCGCGAGGCGCACCTGGCGCGCTGGGGCCTTCTGCCGTCCTGGGTCAAGGACCCGAAGGAATTTCCGCTGCTGATCAACGCGCGGTCCGATACCGCCGCCGAAAAGGCGTCGTTCCGCGCCGCGATGCGCCATCGCCGGGCGCTGATCCCTGCCTCCGGTTTCTACGAATGGAAACGCGACAAGGGGACCGGCCAGTCGCAGGCCTACTGGATTCGCCCGGCCGGCGGCGGGATCGTCGGGTTTGCCGGGCTCGCGGAAACCTGGAGCGCGGCCGAGGGCAGCGAACTCGACACGGCGGCGATCCTGACGACGTCGGCCTCGCCTTCGATTTCCTTCATTCACGACCGCATGCCGGTGACGATCATGCCGGAGGACTTCTCCCGCTGGCTCGACTGCCGCACGCAGGAGCCGCGTGACGTGAAAGACCTGCTCGCGCCCGCGCCGGACGGTTTTTTCGAGGCCATTCCCGTCTCCGACGCGGTCAACAAGGTCGCCAACACGGCGCCCGGCATCCAGGATCGCGTCGAACCGAAACCCTTCGCGACCGGCGACAAGCCGGCCGAGGCGCCGCCTCGGGGCGGCCAGATGAAACTGTTCTGAGCCCGCCATGCCCGTTTCGCCGCTCTTGTCCGCCGGAATCTCCGGCTTCCTTCTCGGCGCGTCGCTGATCATCGCCATCGGCGCGCAGAACGCCTTCGTCCTGCGCCAGGGGCTGCTGCGCGAGCATGTCTTCGTGCTCTGCCTGATATGCGCCCTGTCGGACGCGGTGCTGATCGCCGCCGGCGTCGGCGGCTTCGGATCGCTGATCGCCGCGAGCGATACGGCGATCCGGGTGGTGACGTGGGCCGGCGCTGCGTTTCTCGGCGTCTACGGCGCCATCGCGCTCAGGCGCGCCTGGAAGCCCTCGGCGATGAAGGCGGCAAGGGACGGCGGAATGTCGCTCGCGGCCGCGGTCGCCGCATGCCTGTCCTTCACCTTCCTGAACCCGCATGTCTATCTCGACACGGTCGTTTTGCTCGGCGGCATTTCGGCGAGTTACCAGGGCGCGGCGCGGGTCGCCTTCGGGGCCGGCGCGGCGGTGGCGTCCTTCGCCTGGTTCTTCGCGCTCGGCTATGGCGCGCGTCTGCTCGAGCCGCTGTTCGCCAAGCCGGCGGCCTGGCGGGTGCTGGATCTGCTGAT
>JBAQHA010000345.1:0-13745 GCA_049288075.1 Oricola sp. | reverse complement strand
AGCGGCTCTAGGCGCGGTTCCAGCCGCACGACCGATGACGTGATCTTGGGCGGCGGCCAGAACGCCTGCGCCGGCACGTCGAACTGGATCTTCGCAACCGTGCGCCAACCGGCGAGCACGCCGAGCCGCCCGTAGGCGTCGTCTCCCGGCGCGGCGACGATCCGCTCGGCGACCTCGCGCTGGAACATCAGCGTCAACGACTCGTAATAGGGCGGCCACGGCTCGGCCTCGAGCCAGTTCACCAGCAGTTGCGTGCCGACATTGTAGGGCAGGTTGGCGACGATTTTCGTCTTTTCGCCGGCGGCCAGTGCGGCGAAATCGGTCTTCAGCGCGTCGCCCTCGACGATCTGCAGGCGTCCGGGATAGTGCGCCGCGATCTCCTCCAGCGCCGGAACGCAACGCGCGTCGCGCTCGATGGCGATCACCTTTTTGGCCCCGTGCATCAGCAAGGCGCGCGTCAGTCCGCCCGGACCCGGCCCGACCTCGACGACCGTGCGTTCCGATAGATCTCCCGCCGACCGCGCGATGCGTCCGGTCAGGTTAAGGTCGAGCAGGAAGTTCTGTCCGAGCGCCTTCTTTGCGGCGAGCCCGTGCTTCTCGATCACCGCCCGCAACGGCGGGAGCCCGTCGGCGGCGGTCTTTTCGGAGGATGGTTCGCTCACGCGGCTCTGGCCCGCGATGTGTGTTCGGCCATCTGCGCGGCCATGCGCAGCGCGGCGATGAAGCTGTCGGGAAGGGCCTTGCCCGTACCGGCAATCTCGAAGGCCGTGCCGTGGTCGGGCGATGTCCGGATGAAGGGCAGGCCGAGCGTCACGTTGACGCTGTCGTCGAAGCCGAGCGCTTTGGCCGGGATGAGCGCCTGGTCGTGATACATGCAGATCGCCGCATCATAGGTCGCGCGGGCGCGGTCGTGGAACATCGTGTCGGCGGGCAGGGGCCCGCGCGCGTCGATGCCGAGGCGACACAGCTCGTCGATCGCGGGGCGCACGATCTCCTCGTCTTCCGTTCCGAGTGTTCCGCCTTCGCCGGCATGCGGGTTGAGCCCGGCCAATGCAAGCCGCGGTCGGGCGATGCCGAAACGCTCCTTCAGATCGCCGTCGACGATCCGGCAGGTCTCGACGATCAGGCCGGTCGTCAGTTCCTCGAACACCTTGCGCAGCGGGATATGGATCGTCACGGGGACCGCGCGCAGCTTCGGTCCGGCGAGCATCATCACCGGCACAGCCTTGACGCCGGTGCGCAGTTCCGCCAGCGCGCCGAGATATTCGGTATGCCCGGGATAGGCGAACCCGGCTTCGTAGAGCGGCTTCTTGGCGATCGGCGCAGTGACGACGGCGGCGGCCCGGCCGTCGAACGTATCGGCGACGGCCCGGTCGATCGACTCGACAATTCCGGCCGCATTGGCGGTATCGGGCGCGCCGATAGCGACCGAAAATCGTTGTTCGAGGGGAACGATCGGCAGCGCCTCGCTGAAAAGGCCCAAGACATCGTGCGGGGAACACGGCGCGACCGGGGCATCGATGCCAAGCTGTCTCGCGCGAGCGCGAAGCTGTTCCGGATCGGCAATCGCGTAGAAGGCCGGCAGCGCGCCTTCATGCCGCTTGAGCCAGCTTGCAAGAATGATATCCGGACCGATACCGGCCGGGTCGCCGATGGTGACTGCGAGAGGTGCGATTCGCGGCATCTGGACGCCGCCGTCAACGGCGCTCGATACGGGCCGTCTTGCGCAATCTTTCCAGGAACTTGTCGCCCTCGACATCGTCGCCGCTCTGCAGCGCCTCGGTCGAGAACTCGAGTTGGGCGACACGGTCGTCGTTGACCGCGCGCGCGCGGCAGACGATCAGGAATTCGACGCCGTTCTCGGTGTCCTTGACCCGTGTCGTCTGGCCGGTGTCGAGGCCCTTGACCTCCTTTTCCCAGTTCGGCGGCAACTGCAGTTCGAGAACGCGGCCGAGGTCGCGAACCGTCACGTCGCGCAACTGGCTGGCGAGTGAGATCGTGTCTTCACAGCCATTGACGCGGCCGCGCATGTTGTTGGCTTCGGTCCGGCGGCGGGCGATCTCGTTCTTGTGTCCGGCCGGCACGACGAAAATCACCTGCTGCAACGTGTATTCGGTCGATGTCGGCTTTTCGCCGCCGCGCTCCAGCATCTTGGCGACGACGTCCTGCTCGTTCATAAGCCCGCCCTTGGAACGCGACTGGGCCTGTGTCAGCTGGCCCCAGCCGATCTGCAGGCGGACGAATTCCCTGAAGTGCTTCGCGGTCACGCCGGACTGGTTGAGGATCCCGGTCAATTGGGACGTCGAAAGATTGTTGGATTTCGCGAAATTCGCGAAGGCTTCGTCGACCCTGCTGTCGGGAATGCGGTAGCCGGCGCGCTGCACCGCATCGCGCTTCAGCGCCTCGTCGGTCAATTCCTTCATCGCCAGTTCGGTCAGGTTGCCTTTACGGCGCTGCAACTGCAGGAACGCCTTGCGTCGCGCGATGTCGTAGGACGTGACGACCTCGTCATTGACGACGATCTTGATGTCGGAGGCGACGGCCACGGACACGGGCGTGACCACCGCCGTGGCCACCGGTACGGCAAGCGCCGCCGTAGCCGTCATCAGCCGCAGTCCGAAAGTCGTCGTTTTCATCCAGCCCGTCATGTCATGCCTGCCGTCGTTTGGCGCCAGCCTCGTGCGCCGGCGCGAATTCTAGTCCCTCGGTGACCGCGATGCCTGACATCTTGGGCGAAAGCGTGACGCTTCGCCGCGTCGCCTCAATTGGTCCCGAATGCGTCAGCGTCGACGCCGCCGCCGAAATCGCCAAGCGTTCGCAGCGCGATGCGGAAACCGACCGTATTCGTCAGCACGTCGGTGCTGGAGCGCGATTGGCTGAACTGCAGTCCGATGGCGAAGCACTCGTCGTCATAGGCAAGCCCGATGCCGTTCTTCGCCAGACGCTGGTTGGTGAGGTCAAAGGTCGCATTGCCGTTGACCGACCAGTTGTCGGCAACCCGCACTGTCGCCTTGCCGGTCACCTCTTGGCGATCGGTGCTGAAGCCGTAGCTCGGCTGCGCGTCGATATAAGCGTAGCCCGCCGACGCCGACACGACCGTCGAACGGAAGCCGAGTTCGGTCTCGGCGCGCCGCACTTCGAACGACTTCTCGTCGAAACGCGCCCGCACAGCGCCGTCGATCGTGTCCTCGTAGGACCCGCCCGCCATGGCGACGAAATCCGAAACATCGGTCTCGAGCCCGGACTCCTGCCCGACGTTGAGCATGTCCGCGCTGGCGAAGGAATTCGTGCCGCCGAGATGGTAGGACTGGCCGAACGCGCCGAACAGCGACCAGCCATTGTCGAACGATCCGGTGTAGCGCAGCCCGAGATTGGCGCGATGGCCGCCCTCGATGCGGTCGTAGCCGGAAAACTTGTCGCGTTCGAACAGGTTCGTCGTGTCGAACACGAAGCTCTGCGCGTCCTCGTTGGGAAGCGCGCCCGCGCCGCTCTCGTTCAGGCGCGCGAATATTTGGGCGATCGGTTCGATCACGTGGGTCGAATTGGCGGAGGAAAACAGAAACGGCCAGCGCATTTCGACGCCGGCGGTCGCCATGCCGCGGGTGAACGCGTTGTCGCCGGCCAGTTGCGCGCCTGTCGCCGAATAATCGGCCATCGCGGTTGCGTTGACGAAAGTGGCGTCACCCTGGGCAGCAAAGATCGGTGTCACGGCAAGGCCGCCCGCCGTGATGAAGGTCCGCTTCCACTCGGCTTCCGCGGTGATCCGGCCGTTCTCGCCATCGAGGCCGCGGGTCGCGAAATTGTCGTCGCCGAAAACGCCGCGGATATCCGCCCTGTCACGCGAGATGACGCGACTGTTGACGTTGAACGCGAGTTCGCCGCCGGCCACCGGTTGCGGCGCGACGATCTCGTAGTCGAAGCTCGGCAGCACCCATGGCTGGGTCTCGTCGCGTCCGGCTCCGTCGGCCGCTGATTCCTGCACGTTGAACTTCATCACGCGCAGATCGAAGAAGTTGCGGTCGTTCAGGCCTGTCAGGTAGACCTCGTTCGTCCGCACCGATTCCGAGAAGCCCGTTACACTGTAGGTGCGCGAGAAGTTCTTGTCGGTCTGGACCATCACGTCCCAGCCGAAGGACCAGCGCGGATTGATCTCGAAGCGGCCGGTGGAACCGATCATGCCCCGATTCGTATGCGTCGCGTCCTGGGTGCCGGCACTGAAGGCGTCCGGCTTCATCTGGTGGATGCCCGCGATCTTCAGCGTGTAGATGCCGTTTTCCAGCCGATGCCGGAACTCAGCTTCGCCCAGAAACCCCTGGCGCGTCAAACCGGTGCCGGTCAGCTTCAGGTCGGCGTTCGGCGCCAGCACGATGAACAGCGGGATCGAAGCGCCGAAGCCGATCTGGTCGCCGTAGCGCAGCCTCGGCATCAGGAAGCCTGTCTTGCGCTTCACAGTCGGATCGGCGGTAGTGAAAACAGGGAAAGCCGCCAGCGGCATTCCGAGAAACTCGAACGAGGCGCGCTCGAAGCGCACCGTCTTTTCCTTGCCGTTCCAGATGATCTTGCGCGCCTTGATCTGCCAGATCGGCGGACGCTCCGGATGTTCCAGGCAGGGTTCGCAAGCGGTGTAGACGCCATTGTTGAACGTCGTCTTCTCGCCGTTTTCGCGTACCGCGCTTTCGGCGGCGAAACGCGTCCGGTCCGGCGTGATGATACGCAGCGCGTTGACGAAGCCGTCGCGGAAATCGTCGGTGACGTCGAACTCGTCGGCATAGGCGCGCGTGCCGTCCGGCTGGACGATTTCGACATTGCCGTAGGCGATCAGGCGGCCCGATTTCTGGTTGTACACGAGCCGGTCCGTGACCATTCGCGTGCCGCCGTAGTCGACCTGCACGCCGCCGACCGCAGCGACCGTCTGGCGATCGTTGTCGTAGACGAGTTCGTCCGCCTGAAGGAGCAGCGGCGAGTCGGATGCGACATCGGTGATGCCGGCGATGGAATCCTGCGTCTGGGCAAGCGCGGACGACGAGCCGCCGAAGCTCGCCGCAAGGGCTGCGACGGCGAGGCCGCACGCCAATGATTTCAAGTGTTTGGACAACACCCGCCCGGCCACTCCGTTCACTACCCGTCCTCCCGGTGAAGCAGATACGCCACCCCGAAAAGAGTCGCAACCGCCACCGGTAACCATGCCGCCAAAATGGGAGGAATCACCCCCGCACTCCCAAAGGATTTGGCTATGGCAGTCACGACATAAAGCATGAAGCCGGCCCCTATGCCAGCCAAAATCATGCCCCCCGATTGTCCGAATCGCACGAAGCGCAGCGACACAGTCGCGGCGATCAGCGTCATCGCGACAAGCATCAGCGGCATCGCCATCAGGGAGTGGTACTGCATGCGGAACGGATTGGCGGATATGCCAAAGGCGCGCACCGTGTCGATCTGCCGACCGAGCGCGAAGAAAGCGATCATTTCGGGCGGTATCAGCGCCTCCTTGATCACCGCCGGGTTGAGCGCGGTCGGGATTGTCATCTCCGTTTGCTTCGCTGCCGCTTCGCTCGCGCGGCTGATCGTGACGTCGCTCAGGACCCATTCGCCGTCGGCGAGCCTGGCGGTCGCCGCGTCCATGCGCCGCCGCACCGCGCCGTCGGGATGGATGTCGAGAAAAATCGCGTCGTAAAGGGTCGTGCTTTCGCCTGCAGCGCGCGCCGCGCCGATCAGCATCGAGCCACCGTCCTGCTGCGCCTGGCGCAGCCATGGCCGGTCCTGCGCGAACAACGATTTCGAAGGCCGCGAACGCCATTCGCCCTCGATCGCTTCGGCGCGAGAGAAACCGTAGGAGGCGAGCGGGTTCATTACCGCAATCGCCAGCACGCCGACCGCGAACGCGGCTGCCAGCACGGGCGCGAGGAACTGCCACGCCGATACGCCTGCCGAACGCGCGACCACGAGCTCGTATTTGCGGTTCAGCAACATCAGCGTCGTCATCGTCGCGAACATGACGATGAAGGGCAGGGCGACCTGGAGGATGTATGGCACGCGCATCGCCGACAGCGACAATGCGATTGAGACCGAATACATGGGCAGGTCGCCCGTCCGGTTCGACAGCTCGGTGAAATCGACCAGATAGGCGATTGCGGCGATGCCTAGCGCGAAGAAGAAGATCATCCGCAAGGAATGGACGAAGAAATAGGCCTGCAGCGTGCGTCCCATCGCGTCACACAGCCCTTGCGCGGGCCGCGCGCACCCGCATCTGCCGGATATGCGCGAGGATCGCCTCGATCCGGCCGACGAGCCGGTCCGGCACGCCGATCTGGATGCCGAACCGGTACATCACGATCGAAATCGCGGTTGCGCCGATCGGAATCGCATAGAAAAGCCACGCGTGTTCGCTGTTGGCGCGGTTGACGTTGTAGATCGCATAGGCGATCCACCGGTACATCAGCGTTCCGCCGACGGTCAGGAAGAACGCGTTGAAACGCGCCTGCCGGTGCGATCGGGTCTGCCCCGCGACCGCCAGCGCCACGAAGGCGAACAGGAACGGATACATCCAGTCGGTCATCCGCCGGTTTATTTCCGCGCGCACCCAGCCGGGATAACGCTGCGCCGCGGCGTCGTTCGGGTCGGGCGCGAGGAGGTCGGCCGTCTCGCGCTCGGTCGGGTTGTAGGTCATGCCGCCCTCGGCGGAGGCGAATTGCGACAGGTTCATCGCGTAGGAATTGAACCGGATGACCGACAGCGTGCCGTCCTTCTGGTTCTTGCGGTGGATCTGGCCATTGGTCATCACCATCACGTCGCGGCCATCGATCTCGCCGACGGCGCCCGACTGGGCGTAATAGAGCAGCCCGAGCTCCTCGTCGCGCGTATCCGACACCATTATGCCGGCCAGCGCGTTTCCGGGCATGCGCCGGTCGACATAGATCGTCAGGTCCTTGTCGAGTTTGGTGAAGACGCCTTCGCGGATAAGGCTCGTCAGCAGGTCGGCGCGCGAGGAGACCAGCAGATCGCGCAGCTCGCGATTTGCGCGCGGCTCGATGAAATGACCCGACAGGAACACGAAGAGGGCGGCGCACGCCGCGACGAGCGTGACGGGCCAGGCGATCTTGCCGCGCGAGAAGCCGGAGGCCGACATCACCGCGAGTTCGGAATCGGCGTTCATCGTCGTGAAGACCTGCACGATGCCGATCGTCATCGCTATCGGCAGCACGAGTGCGGCAAGCTGCGGCGTCAGCACGGCCGCGAGTTTCAGAAAGGCGATGCTCGATCCGCCCGAACCGGTCGCGAAGTCGATGCGTGTCAGGATCTGCGAGACCCAGACCACCGCGAGCACTGCGAAGAACGACGCAAGCGTGACGACCGCGATACGGCGGAAGATGTAACGCTGCAGCGTATTCAATACGCACCTCTTCGCTTCGTCGGCGTGGGCGGCGGCGCGCGCAGCCTGCACTCGTTAAATTATGTCCGTCGCGGACAATGGATCGTTAACAATACCGATACGCGCGCTAAGCAATTGCGAAGGGATGTGGTTAACAATACGTTGCCGCATTAGCTGGCCCTTGCTATCGCCACCCGGAACGCCAAAATCAAGACGCCGGCTCGTTTTACCGTGAGCGGATTCGCCCATTGGCGTCAGATTTCAACCCGACAGGACTTCCATGACCGTTCTTCCCACCATCTCTTTCGCAAAAGCCGCAGCCCCCAAGAAGGGCGCTGTCGTTCTCCTCGCCGCAAAGGACGGCAAGACGCCGCCGCTGACCGAGACCGTCGATCCGTCCGGCGTGCTGGCCAAGGCGCTCCAGGTCTCGAAATTCGCCGGCAAGACGAAGGCGATCGTCGACGTGATCGCGCCCGCGGGCTCCCCGGCCGACCGGATCCTGGTCGTCGGTATCGGCGAGACCGAGAAAATCAAGGAAAATGAATGGAAGGCGATTGGCGGCCTCGTGCGCTCCAAGACCGCCTCGGAAAAGCACCTTGCCGTGCTGATCGAATGCGACGGCGTGGAAATCTCGCCGGAATCGGCTGCGGCCTTCGCGCAGGGCTTCCTGCTGCGCGCTTATGATTTCAACAAGTACAAGACGAAGAAGGCAGACGAGGAGGAGGAGGCCGAAAAGTCCGTCGCCCAGAAGGTCACGCTGATGGTCGACAATCCGGCCGCTGCCAAGAAGGCCTGGGATATCGCCGAAGCCGTGGCGCGTGGCGTCATGCTGGCGCGCGATCTCGTCAACGAGCCCGCCAACATCCTCGGACCGGTCGAATTCGCCAATCGCGCCGAAGCGCTCTCCGCGCTTGGCGTCGAGGTCGAGGTCCTGACCGAGAAGGAGATGAAGAAGCTCGGCATGGGCGCCTTGCTCGGCGTCGCGCAGGGGTCGGTGCGTCCGCCGCGCCTCGTCGTGATGAAGTGGAACGGCGGCAAGGCCAAGGACAAGCCGCTCGCCTTCATCGGCAAGGGCGTCGTATTCGATACCGGCGGCATCTCGATGAAGCCGGCCGGCGGCATGGAGGACATGAAGGGCGACATGGGCGGCGCCGCGGCTGTGACAGGGCTGATGCATACGCTTGCCGCGCGAAAGGCCAAGGCCAACGTGATCGGCATCATCGGGCTGGTCGAAAACATGCCGGACGGCAATGCCCAGCGTCCGGGCGACATAGTCACCTCCATGTCCGGCCAGACGATCGAGGTCATCAACACCGACGCCGAGGGCCGTCTCGTGCTCTGCGACGCGCTCTGGTACTGCAAGGAAAAGTACCAGCCGAGATTCATGATCAACCTGGCGACGCTCACCGGCGCCATCATGGTCGCGCTCGGCCAGCATCACGCCGGCCTGTTCTCCAACGACGACACGCTCGCCACGCAGCTTGCCTCCGCCGCCGAGACGACCGGCGAACCGGTCTGGCGCATGCCGATGGGTCCGGAATATGACAAGCTGATCGACTCCAAGTTCGCCGACATGAAGAATGTCGGCGGCCGATACGCTGGCGCGATCACGGCGGCGCAGTTTCTGAAGCGTTTCGTCGGCGACGTGCCGTGGGTTCATCTCGACGTCGCCGGCACCGCCATGTCGTCGCCGGCGACCGACATCAACCAGTCCTGGGGCTCGGGCTACGGCGTGCGCCTTCTCGACCGGCTGATCGAGGACAATTACGAGGGCTGATTGCAGGCAATGGCCGAGGTCTTCTTCTACCACCTGACCGAATCCACGCTTGACGAGGCGCTTCCCGTGCTCGTCGAGAAGACGGTGGCGCGCGGCTGGCGCGCCGTCGTCCAGACGGGCGGCGAGGAGGCGAGGGACGTGCTCGACGCCCATTTGTGGTCCCACCGGCCCGACACCTTCCTCCCGCATGGGCGCGACGGCGACGAACGCCCGGCCGACCAGCCGGTCTTTCTGACCGTCTCGGGCGACAATCCCAACGGGGCGAAGGTCCGGTTCCTGGTCGACAGCGCGGCGCCGCCCGAAGACCTTGCCTGTTACGACCGCGTCGTGCTGATGTTCGACGGCTTAGACGAACGGGCGCTTGCCGCTGCGCGCGGCCAGTGGAAGGCGCTGAAGGCCGCCGGTCACGATCTGGCTTACTACCAGCAGAACGCCAATGGCGGTTGGGAACGGCCGGCATGACGGCGGAAGACGAAATTCCCGAGCGTTACGAGTTCTTCAAGGACATCTATCGGCGCGCCGAGGGCGATTCCGGCATGGTGCCATGGGCAGACCTCGCCGCGAAGGCGACGCTCCACGAATGGCTCGTGAAACATCCGGGCGACGGGAACATGACCGCGATCGACGTCGCCTGCGGCCTCGGCGATAACGCCGAGGCGCTTGCCCATGCGGGCTACATCACCTCGGCGTTCGATCTTTCTCCACATGCGGTCGACTGGGCCAGGAAGCGCTTTCCCGACAGCCGGGTCCATTACGAGGCTGCCGACCTGTTCGCCTTGCCCGAACGCTGGATGGCTGCGTTCGATCTCGTCAACGAGTGCTACACCTTGCAGTCCATGCCGCCCGAAATGCTCGATCGGACGGCGAAAGCGGTCGCCTCGCTGGTCAAGCCGGGCGGAACGCTGCTCGTCTACGCGCGCTGCCGCGACGACGGAGCGGAGGCGAGCGGTCCGCCATGGCCGCTTGAGAAATCCAGGGTGCGCGTCTTCGCCGGACTGGGCTTCGAGCTGGTGAGCGAGGAGTTCTTCCCGGTCTACAAGCCCGGCCGCCAAGTTCCGCATTGTTTCGCCGTCTGGCGGAAGTCCTGACACCTGCTCTGGGGGAGCAACATGCGTTTCCTGGGTTTTCTGCTTCTTGTCGCCGGTTTTGCCGCGTTCGGCCAGGATTATGTCGATCCCGCCCGGTTCGGGCTTCCCGTGGGAGATTTTCAGCCCATCGGTTTCACGCTGATCGCCATCGGCGGCGTGCTGTTCCTGATTGGCGGGGGAAGACGCCGGAGGCGGCGCGAGGATGCGGCGGCCAAAGCCGCCTCGAAAACCTCCAGCATCGGCTATCGCCAGCCGGAAGTCCGTCCGGACCGAGAAGAACACAAGCCGCCGGTGACCTGGGGCCGCGACGGCGACAAGGAATAGCCGCTCAGGCCTCCGCCATCGCCCCTTCGTATTCGGCCGACAGCGACATCCATTCTTCTTCCCACTTCGCGATGCGGCTTTCGAGATCGGACCGCTTCTTCGACAGCGCCACCACCTTGTCCGGATCGGCGAGAACGGCTGGTGTCGTCAATTCGGTCTCGATTGCCTGAATCTCTTTCTGCGCTTTTTCCATCAAGCTCTCGAAATCGTTGATTTTCTTCTTCAGAGGCGCGTACTCGAGCCGTCTCGCAGCGGCCTGCTTGCGCTTCTCCTTGCCTGAAAGGGATGGGCCGCTTGCGGCTGCGCCATTGCCGGACTCGCCGTTCGATTTCGTGGCGCCCTTCAGGATCAGCCGCCGATAGGCCTCCAGATCGTCGTCATAGGGTTCCACCCCGCCATTATGCACCAGCCAGAGGCGCTCGACGCAGGCCTCGATGAGATGACGGTCGTGGCTGATCAGGATCACCGCGCCCTGGTAATCGTTGAGTGCTTCGGCGAGCGCCGCGCGACTGTCGATGTCGAGATGGTTGGTCGGCTCGTCGAGGATGAGCAGATGCGGGGCGTCGAAGGTGACGAGACCGATCAGCAGCCGCGCCCGCTCGCCGCCGGACAGATCCCTGGCCTTGGTGTTCATGCGGTCGCCGCCGAGGCCCATCTGGACGGTGCGCGCGCGAACCTTCGATTCCGGAGCGTCCGCCATCAATACGCGCACGTGGTCGTAGGGGGTCTGCTCGGGCACCAGATCGTCGAGCTGGTGTTGCGCGAACATGGCGATCCGCAGCTTGTCGGCGCGGGTCACCTTGCCGCCCATCGGCTTGAGGCGATTGGCGATGAGCTTGGCGAAGGTCGACTTGCCATTGCCGTTCGCGCCGAGCAGGGCGATACGGTCGTCGGCGTCGATGCGCAGATTCATGTGCTGGAGGATCGGCTTGCCTTCGACATAGCCCGCGCTGACGCCTTCCATGTTGATGATCGGCGAGGCCGGCTGGCGTTCGGGCGAGGGCAGCCGGATCGGCTGGACGTCGGTGTCGATGGCGACCTCGACCTGCGCCATGCGCTGCAGCGCCTTCAGGCGGCTCTGCGCCTGGCGGGCTTTCGACGCCTTGGCGCGGAATCGCTCGACGAAGGCTTCCATGTGCTTGCGCTTGGCCGCCTGTTTCTCCGCCATCTTCGTGAGCTGCATCATTTTTTCGGACCGCGCACGGGCGAACTGGTCGTAATTGCCGCGATAGAAGGTCAGCTTGCGGTTATCGAGATGCAGGATCGCGTTGGTGGTCGAATTGAGCAGGTCGCGGTCGTGGCTGATCACGATCACGGTGTGCGGATAGCGCTGGACGTAGTTTTCCAGCCACAGCGTGCCTTCCAGGTCGAGATAGTTGGTCGGCTCGTCGAGCAGCAGCAGGTCGGGCGCGGAAAACAGCACCGCGGCTAGCGCGACGCGCATGCGCCAGCCGCCGGAAAACGCCGAGCAGGGGCGCAATTGCGCCTCCGCGTCGAAACCGAGGCCATGGAGAATCGCGCCGGCGCGCGCTTCGGCCGAATGGGCGTCGATATCCGCGAGGCGGATATGAATGGCGGAAATGCGGTCCGGATCGGTCGCGGTGTCCGCTTCGGCCAGCAGCGCCGTGCGCTCGGTGTCGGCCGCCAGCACCACCTCGAGCAGCGTCTGCTCCGTTCCGGGCGCCTCCTGCGCCACCTGGCCGATGCGCAGCCCGCGCGGCAACTCGATCGTGCCGCTTTCGGGCGCGAGATCGCCGGTCATCAGTTTGAACAGCGTGGTCTTGCCGGTGCCGTTGCGGCCGACGAGGCCCACCTTCATACCCTCGGGAATGAACGCGTTCGCCTCCTCGAACAGAGGCCGGCCCATCATGCGGAAAGTCAGATCGGAAATTTGCAGCATGCCGGGCTTGTGGCCTCCGAAGCGCAAAACCGCAAGATGATTCTTGCGCGGATGCCGGAGCCATCGCCGGCGACGGGGAAATGCTCGGGGATATCGGCTATGGCGTCCCGTGCCGGGATGCCCGGCGTACAAATGCTTGCTTTCGCCGCTCTGCCGAATGACATTCGCCCGACCGTCATCACGATGGCTTCGGCAAGACGCCCGGTTCGCGCGACAGGCGCGTGCGATTGCGTTCTGTGGCCCGGGAGGTGTTGACGCCGGCGACGCTCAGAGGAACTGCTTTCCCTCCTCAGACCGCTGGAAATAGATCAGATCCAGCGATGGCGGTTCGTGGCCGAGCACCGAGAGGATCATGTGCGCGTGGCCGCGATGATGCGTCTGGTGGTTGAAGAAATGCGCGAGCGCCGGCGCCAGTGGCTGCGTCACGGGACGCGGAGTGGTGACCGGCGTATAGGTGAACAGGCCATCCAGCGCTTCGTCGTCCAGCGTCGCGATCCAGTCGACGATGCGGTCGTCCATCGCGCCGCGCGCGGTCTTCAGTTCGGCGAACCGCGGGTGCGGCACGTCGGACAGCACCCTGTGCGTTTCGCCGGTGCCGGTGAATCGGTTCATCCAGATGCGGTCGGCGACCAGCACATGGTTCAGCGTCCCGCACATCGACCCGAAAAACGCCCGGACATCGCGGTCCCATTCCTCGTCGGAGAGATATTCTGCGGCGTCGTAGAGCCGCCCGTTCGCCCAGCGTTTATAGGCGGCGAACATGCCGTAGTGCTTTGGTCCGTCCATGCTTCGATTCCCGTTTTTTGTGCCGATGGTGCGACGCCCTGCGCCTCTTGGCAAGCGCCACGCGGGCCGCTATAGACCGCCCGGATTTCAACCCTTTTCCCCCCAATTCGACCAAGAGGATAGTCACATGGCCATCGAGCGTACCTTTTCCATGATCAAGCCGGACGCCACCAGGCGCAACCTGACCGGCGCGATCACGCAGATGCTTGAGGAAGCCGGCCTTCGCGTCGTCGCGTCGCGCCGCGTCTGGATGAGCCTGCGTCAGGCCGAAGCATTCTACGCCGTCCACAAGGAACGCCCGTTCTTCGGCGAACTGACCGAATTCATGTCCTCCGGCCCGACCGTTGTGCAGGTTCTCGAAGGCGAGAACGCGGTTCTGAAGAACCGCGAAGTCATGGGCGCGACCAATCCGGCCCAGGCAGCCGAAGGCACGATCCGCAAGAATTTCGCCCTGTCGATCGGCGAAAACTCGGTGCACGGCTCCGACGCCCCGGAAACGGC
>JBAQHA010000344.1:0-2354 GCA_049288075.1 Oricola sp. | reverse complement strand
GCCCGACAGAGAGACGCCTCCGATGACCGCCATGGCGATGGCGTCGAGCTCGTACATCACGCCCATGCCGGCCTGCGCCGTCAGGTTCTTCGAGGACAGCACGATGGCGGCGAGCGACGCCAGCATTCCGGCGATGACATAGACAAGCACCTTGTGCCCGGCAACATTTATGCCGGACATGCGCGCGGCATCCTCGTTGGAGCCGATGGCGTAGCAATGCTTGCCGTATTTCGTATAGGTCAGGATCAGCTGGAACAGGACCGCCAGCGCGATGAAAATGAAAACCGGCATCAATCCCTTGCCGATCGCGGCGAAACCGTCGGTCGGAAACGAGATCGGGTTGCCGTGCGACCACCATTTGGCGACGCCGCGCGCGGTCACCATCATGCCGAGCGTGGCGATGAAGGGCGGGATGCGCGTATAGGCGATCAGGAGGCCATTGATCAGGCCGGCGAATAGTCCGCAGGCAAGCCCCACGAGAATCGGCACGACGACCGGCAGGTCCATCCAGGCCTCGCCGAAGATCGCCTTCGGGTTCGGATTGCCATTGACGGTCGCGACCTGGGCGAAGCTCATGGCGATCATGGCGGTTGCGCCGACGATCGAGCCGGATGAGAGGTCGATCCCCCCGGTTATGATCACCTGGGTCACGCCGATGGCGATGATGCCGACGATCGAAACCTGCAGAATGATGATCGACAGGCGCTGCTCGTTGAAGAACGTGTCGACATTGGCGCGCGTGTTGAACAGGAAGGAGTCACCAAGGAATGTCCGGCCCAGGATTTCGAACGCGGCCACCAGAAGAACCAACGCAATCAGTATGTTGATTTCATTCGGCCATGCCCGTTTCTTTGAATCGAAGGCCAAGCCGCCGACGCCGTGAGTTGTCTGTGCCATCCGGTTTCCTCCCCATTGCATGGCCGTGACGCAACGGTTTCCGGTCACGAGCCTTCACTCCCGCCGAGGCGGCGGGTGGCCGGGACGGCGCCGAAACGCCGCCCCGCAGTCATCCGCGAGGGATATCAGTTCTTCTTCAGGAAGTCGCCGATGTTGGACGGAGTGACCAGCTGGAACGGGATGTAGACCTTCTGGTCGACAGCCTCGCCCTTGGCGAGCTTCAGCGCCGCGTCAAGCGCGCCGGCGCCCTGGCCGTGCGCGTCCTGGAAGACGGTCGCGTCGAGGTCGCCGGCCTGCATGGCGGCGAGAGCGTCCTGCGTCGCGTCGACGCCGCCGACGATGACCTCGCCCATGTCGAGCCCGGCGGCCTTCATCGCCTGGATCGCGCCGATGGCCATTTCGTCGTTGTTGGCGATCACCGCGTCGAACGGCTTGCCGGCCGACAGCCAGTTGGTCATCAGCGACTGGGCCTGGTCACGCGACCAGTTCGCGGTCTGCTCGTCGACGATGTTCAGCGTCACGCCGCACTCGCCCGACTCCATCACGTTGTGGATATCCTTGGTGCGCTGCACGGCGGCCTGGTTCGAGAGTTCGCCCATCATCACGTAGATGTTGGCTTCGGTTTTGCCGGCTTCCTTCAGCAGGCGGCAGACTTCCTTGGTCTCCAGAGTGCCGGAATCCTCTTCGTTCGAGGCGACGAAAGCCTGGTTGTCCGGCAGCGCGTCGACGTTGATCGGCTCGCGGTTGACATAGACCAGCGGGACTTTTGCGGCCGCGGCCGCGTCGGTCATCGCCTGGGTGGCCGACGTGTCGACCGGGTTCACGACGATCGCATCGACGCCCGAGGCGATGAAGTTGTTGATCTGGTCGAGCTGCTTGGCGACGTCGTTCTGCGCGTCCTCGATTTGGACGTCGACGCCGTCCATGCCGTCAGCGAGATCCTGGATGCCGTTGCGCAGAACGGTCAGGAAGTTGTCGTCGAACAGTGCCATCGACACGCCGATCTTCTCGGCATGGGCCGCCGTGCTCATCAGCACGGCGATGGATGCTGCCAAAAGGGTCTTTTTCATTTCTTGCTCCTCCGCATTGTCGGGTGTCCGGTACACCCACCTTGGCCGGAACCCCCGTTTTCCGGGGCTTGACGATGGCAGCGCCGGCTGCCGGCTTCAGGGTTGGTGTCTCCTCCTCGGATGGAACATATCTGACATCCAATCCCAATAATGAAATATCTATTCCAAAATGTTTCGAACCGTCAAGTCGGATTCTCGGGCGCGTGGCCGTTCGGGCTACTTTTTCGCGAGCCCGGAACGGATGAAATCCATGCTTTCCCGCAGCGCGCCGCCAATGTCGTCCATCGCATGGACGGATTTCGCGAACGGCTCGTAGGAGAAGGCGCCTTCATATCCGGCGTCTAGCAAGTCGGCGATCTGCTCGAGATTGCCGAGTCGGTCATGCGT
>JBAQHA010000343.1:0-2016 GCA_049288075.1 Oricola sp. | reverse complement strand
GCATGTCGAAATCGAGCAGTCCGGCGCGCAGCCCGTCGTCGATGTCGTGCGTGTTGTAGGCGATATCGTCTGAAATCGCCGCAAGCTGCGCCTCCAGCCCGGCATGCTTGTCGATCTCAAGATCGTGAAATTCGCAGTAATTCAGGATCGTCTGGGGCACCGGCCCATGCGTGCCCTCGCCGGTCACCGGATCGCGCAAGGGCCCGTTGTGCTTGACCAGCCCTTCCAGCGTCTCCCAGGTCAGGTTGAGCCCATCGAATTCGGCGTAGCGGCGTTCGAGCTTCGTCACGACGCGCAATGCCTGCGCGTTGTGGTCGAAACCGCCAAAATCCGCCATGCATTCGTCGAGCACGTCCTCGCCGGTATGCCCGAACGGCGTGTGGCCGAAATCGTGCACCAGCGCCACGGCCTCGGCGAGATCCTCGTCGAGCCGGAAGGCCCGCGCCAGGGCGCGGGCGATTTGCGACACCTCGATCGTGTGCGTCAGCCGCGTGCGGTAATGGTCGCCCTCGTGACTGAAGAAGACCTGCGTCTTGTGCTTCAGCCGGCGAAAGGCGGTCGAATGGACAATGCGGTCGCGGTCGCGCTGGAATTCGGTGCGCGTGCGGCTCTTCGGTTCGTCAGTGAACCGGCCGCGGCTTTGCTCGGGATCCGTCGCGTAGACCGCGCGGTGGCCGAGCCCGAAACCGATGCCCTTCAGCGTTTCGTTCGATACCGGTCGCATCTTGTCCGTGTTTCCCCTGCCCCGCCATCGCCGCGTCCCTGTTGACGCGGGCGGCACTGCTTCATACCTATGATGCAGCGAGTTGAATACCGTGTGAACCGGCCCCGGCGACAGGATCGAACCAATGACCGCGCATCCGAACATGAATGGCAAGAGCGTAACTGTGACCGACTCATGCGCCGCGCGCATTTCCCGGATTCTGTCTGGCGAAGCCGACAGCCATGCCCTGCGCGTCTCGGTCGAAGGCGGCGGATGCTCCGGCTTCTCCTACAAGTTCGACCTCGTGCCCGGCCCCGCCGACGACGACATCGTGATCGAGAAGAACGGCGCGATCGTGCTGATCGATCCGCTTTCCATGGTTTACATGGCAGGCTCCGAGATCGATTTCGTCGACGACCTGATGGGCCAGTCCTTCAAGATCAACAACCCCAATGCCGTCGCCAGCTGCGGCTGCGGAACATCCTTCACGATCTGAACGACGGCCCGGATTTCTCCGGACCCTTTTGTCAGTCCTCGCCGAGATTCTGCGGCAGGGCGAGGTTCAGCAAGATCGAGATCAGCGCCGCCGGCAGCAGGCCGGAAGTCAGCAGGATCTGGGCCGTCTTCGGTAGATGCTGCAGCGCGCCCGGCTCGAGCTGCAATCCGAGCCCGACCGACAGCGACACCGCGAAGATCACCATGTTGCGCCGGTTCCAGTCGACGTCAGAAAGCATCTTCACGCCCGCCGCCGACACCATGCCGAACATCACAATCACCCCGCCGCCGAGCACGTTGATCGGCACGGTCGAGATGATTGCCCCGAATTTCGGCACAAGGCCGCACAGGATCAGGAAGAACGCGCCGTAGGTGACAACGTGCCGGCTCATCACGCCGGTCATCGAGATCAGCCCGACATTCTGGCTGAATGACGTGTTCGGCAGGCCGCCGAAAACGCCGGCCACCGCCGTGCCGAGTCCGTCGGCGAAGGTCGCGCCGGATATCTCCTTGTCGGTCGCCTCGCGGCCCGCACCGCCCTTGGTGATGCCCGACGTGTCGCCGACCGTCTCGATCGCCGACACCACCGCCATCAGGCACATGCCGATGACGATCGCCGCGTCGAACTCGAAGCCCCATTTGAACGGCATCGGCAGCGCGAAGAAGGCCGCGTTGGCGACATTGCCGAAATGCACCTGCCCCATGAAAAACGCCACGATATAGCCCGCGATCAGGCCGCCGAGCACCGCCGCGACCGACAGGATGCCGTGCGCGAAAAACTTCAGCGCCAGCGTCACGACGAGCACGGCCAGCGCCGG
>JBAQHA010000342.1:0-2058 GCA_049288075.1 Oricola sp. | reverse complement strand
GAGCCTGTTTGTTGAAGTCTACGGGTTCGGCTCGCGCTTGTTGCCTTCACCATCAACAACAAGATTTCTTGCCTGCCCGCGGTCGTATGCGTCGATATTGTCGATCAACTGATCCGTCAGTGCCTGGCGCGCTTCCACGCTCGCCCAGGCCACATGCGGGGTCAAAATGAAATTTGGCAAACCGGCGAGACGCATGAGCGGGTGCCCATCGGACGGCGGTTCCTCAGTCAGGACGTCGAAACCCGCGCCAGCAATTCGGCCGGACAACAGTGCATCCGCAAGGGCGTCTTCGTCGACCAACCCCCCACGTGCGGTGTTGATCAGCAGCGGCTTGCGGTCCATCAGCGCAAATTCGTCATTTCCGATCATGTTGCGCGTTGAGGGCATCAAGGGGCAGTGAAGCGTGATGACATCCGATTGTCGCAGTACGGTCTCGAAAGGCGTGTAGAGCGGCCCCATTCCGTCCACGCCCTTGTAGCTCGAAATTAGTACGGTCATCCCAAAGGCGCGGGCGATGTCAGCCACCGTCCGTCCAAGGACTCCATCCCCCACGATTCCAATTGTCGACCCTGAAAGGTCGTTGATCGGGTAATCGAAAAAGCAAAAGCTACCGCTTTTCGCCCAGCGACCAGCGCTAACCGCATCGCGATAGCCGGCCAGTCCGCGGCGAAGTGCAAGAATGAGCGCAAATGTGTGCTCAGGCACGGTCGAGCGCGCGTAGTTGCGGATATTGCATACAGAGATCGATCGATTTCGGCAGGCGTCGAGATCGATAACGTCCGTACCGGTTGCGGCGACCGCGATCAATTTGAGCGAGTCAGCATCCCTGAGCGCCTTTTCGTCGATCTTCACCTTGTTGGTCACCACGATCCGGGCACCGGCGATCCGGCCGGCCACCTGATCCTCGGCAGTGACATCGTACTCCACTATTTCGGCACCCGACGCCGGAGCGCGCAAATCAATGCCGGGGCCAAGGGTTGAACGATCGAGGAAAACGATACGGCTCATCGCACCGCCTCAGTTCTGGCCCGACCGATCTTGAATATGCGGGCGGCGTTATGCCCAAGCACCTTGGCCAGAACCCCCTCACCATAGAGACGGGAGATGTGCTCGGATGTCAGCAGCAGGGCGTTGCGGTAGCCTTCACGTCCGCTGACTGGCGGATAGTCGCTGCCCCACATGACGCGGTCCGCGCCGAACGCTTCAAAGGCTAGTTCGACGATACCGAGAGCTTCAGGCCGAAAGATGAAACCGCCGTCATGCGGCTTCTTGCGGATAGAAAATTCTCCCAAGCCGTGGATCTTGAGATTGACGTTTGGGAATTTCCCGAGCCGGAAGACCGCTCGGCGCAACGGGAAAGGCGGCTGTTCCTGAAGCGGATGGTTGATCGAACCCATGTGCTCAAGAACGATCTGCAGACGGGGTACAGAAGAAACAAGATCGGCGAATTCCGAGGAAGCGAATTCCTCCATACTTCCACTGCAACTGATGACGAGGCCGAGCCTCTCGCACAGTTTCCAGATAGCATAGGGATCCTCGCTTGGCGAACGGCTGTCCGGCCGCAGTCGAATGCCGACCGCTCCCCGCGACTGAAGGCCGGCGACCTCGTCAAGGGCAGGAGTAGCATTGTGATCAACGAGCGGGACAACGACGAACTTGTCCGGAAAACGGCTCAAGCAATTGAACAGGTAGGAATTGTCGAACTGGCCCATATACTGGACCAAAACGGCATGGGAGACACAATTAGCCTCCATGTGGTGAATGAGCCCTTCAACCGGCTCGTACCAGAACGGCGATACATGGCAATGGGTGTCGACGATCATGGCCATCCTCCCTTCACTTCAACCGCTTCGACGCGACATCGACCGTCCGACCCGTCGCGATAGATTGATACGCCGCTTCAACGATCTCGATAGCTTTCAGCCCGTCCTCGGCCTTCAGCAACGGCGGATCGCCTCCTTCGACCCAGTCAATGAAGCTCTTGAGCTCGATATCGAGGCCGAAATCGATCCGCTCCTCCTTGTCGGACGGCGAGACGTCGATTCGACAGCTTTCACC
>JBAQHA010000341.1:0-3891 GCA_049288075.1 Oricola sp. | reverse complement strand
AGTCCGGGTCGCCCAGTTCGTCGGCGACCTGCGGCGAGAAGCCGGTCTTGTCGATCTCGAATTCCTTCAGCTCCGTCGCCGGCAGCGCGAACGCCTTCAGGGCCTTGTTGTACCGCTCGACCAGATGCGGCTGCGTGACGGACAGCAGCCGGCCGTAGATCAGCGCGTTGTCGTAAAGGCGTTTCATGCGCCGTTCCACAGCCCCTTCGACTTCAGCTCGACGATCTCCTTTGCGGCGCGCTCGCGCAGGCGTTCGTTGCGGATGATGGTCTCGACGGCGGCCGCGTCCGACTTGTCGGTGTAGCGGAACTCTGAATCGGCGTAGCGGTTGATCTCCTGCATCACCATGTCCATCGAGAACGGACCGCGCAGTTCCTCGATCATCGCTTTCTTTTCGTCGTAGGGCTTGTGCATGAAGGCGCCCGCCGTCGCGAACCACTCGTCCGGCAGGTCGACATCCATCGCGCGCATCTTGATGGCGTCGGTGATGTTCTTGATCGCCCGGCCGGTGAAGCGCGGCTCGGCCTCCTTGATCCGGTGCAGGTAGTCGCCGACATCGGCCATGGTCTTCGGTTCGCCGCGCTCCTTCATGAAGCGGTCATAGACCGCCATCAGCCCCTCTTCCCGCGGCTTCTCATGCGCCTCGTAGGCTTCCGAGACGGCTTTCTGGATCGCCTGCGCGGCGTAGAGCTCGTGATCGCCAAGCGGGATCTTGTGGTTCTTGCCGGCCAGCAGCACGAAGATGTCGATATAGTCGTCCAGCGTCTGCGGCCCGTCGACGAGCCAGCGCGCGCCGGCGCGCTGTCGCAGCGCGTCGTCGACATTTTCGGGATAGTTGGAGAACATGCCGAAGGAACAGTTGCCGCGCACGACGGTCGTGGCGCCCGCGAAACTCTCCATCAGAACGCCGGTCACCTCCTGCTGGCCCGCCGACGCCCGGTCGTCCGAACGCTTCGCAGCCACCTGGTCGATATCGTCGATCGTGCCGAATCCGATCGCCTTCGGATTGATGATCGTGTTGACGAATTCCTTGCAGTTCTGGCCCGACTTGCCCTGGTAGGACGAAATCTGGTCGACGCCGAAATTCTCGTAGTGGAACGGGTATCCGGCGACCTCGCAGTAGCCGTTGATCAGCCCGGCGATCATCTGGATCAGGATCGTCTTGCCCGTGCCCGGCGCGCCGTCGCCGATGAAGGTGAACAGGAAGCCGCCGAGATCGACGAACGGATTGAGCTGGCGGTCGAAATCGTATGCGACCAGCATCTTGGCGAGCCGTGTCGCCTGGTACTTGGCGATGTGGTTGCCGATGATCTCGTTCGGCTGCTTGAACTGCATGGCAAGCGGCTTGCGGCGCTGGCCGGGCGCGACGTCGAAACCGTCGAGCGTGAAGTCGTCCGCCTCGATGCGGATGTGGCTGTTCTCGAAGCTCCCGAGCGCCGTGAAGCGTCCGCGTCTGCCGAGTAGCCCGTCGACGGACACTCGCGCGACGGCCTTCGCGCGCTGCAGCATCGTCGTCTCGTCGGCCGAGCCGTCGATTGCCTTGGCCAATCCCGCCACCATCGACTTCAACGCATCCTGCGCCGTGTCGAAAAGGAAGTCCGGCTCGTCAGGATCGTTGACCGGCTCCGTGCCTCCGTCGAGCATCTGCAGCAGATAGGCCGCGAGCGTGAAGGCGGAAATGTAGGCCGCCGCATTGACCAGCGTCTTGAAGCGCACCGCCTCGTCGCCCTGCAACGGCGCGGAAAGATTGCGCGACTGCAGGCTTTCCAGTTCCGTCTGACGCGAGAACACGTCGACGACGGCGAGCGCCACCGCGATGCCCCGCCGTGTGCGGTAAAGCAGGTTGTGCTGCACAGGCGTCATCATCTGGTCGTCCGGCCGGATGGCCCCGATCTGTTTTGCCAGTTCGACCTCGCGGGTGCGCCGCATGCCGCCGGTCGACACCGTCGAAACGAACCGCCGCCCGGTTCCGGCGATCTCGGTCTCGGATTTTCCGCCCGTATCCTCCATCACGATGATGCGCGTGACGAAGCTCTGCGCCGTGGCGCGATGCTTGACGATGTCGTTCTCGTCGATGCGTGTCAGGCCGATATCCATCCTAGCTCTCCTGCTCGCGCGCCGTCCGTGCGGTCTTCCGGGATTCCGCTTCATTCTTTTCGGTGTCCGGCGATGCGGCTTCGCCACCGGCCGCGCTCTCGGGCCCGTCCTGCACCGCCTTCGCCTGGAAACGCCCTTTCTCCCAGACGGGAGGCTCATGCTTCACCGGCTCGCCATACATCAGCATGTCCAGTTCGCAACGATCACACATCGCTGATCACCTGTCCGCCGGAAATGATGTGCGTCTGGTAGCCCGCGAAGACGGTCTGCGCCTCGCCCGCGGCATAGAGCGCCTGGTAGGCCTCGTGCGGGATCAGCGCATGCTTCTCGTAGGCCGAGACACCCATGCGCGCCGCTTCCAGGTCGGCGGTCTCGATGTGAAATTCGTCACGCGCCGGCTCCGACGACCACAGCCCGTTGCGCGCCGGCCTTTCCGCCTTCGAGTAGATGTCCTGGATGGTCCATGTGAGCAGCCAGGCATCGGCCGGATCGGCGACCTTTTCCAGGATGTCGTTGACGCGCTTGTTATGCTCGGTGATGCCGGCCGAATAGAACGGGCCCAGCACGATGCGGCGCAGCTGCTTGGGGTGCAGATGCTCGAAGTCGGCGTCGAGATTGGTGGCGATCGTCGAGGGCGACAGCGAATAGGACGAGTTGCGTTCCACGAAAGCGTCGAACTCCCGCGCCAGCTTCGGATTGAGCAGCCCGCCTACCGGCAGCGGGATTTCGACCGACGGGTCGAGCTTGCCGTCCCTGGTCACCAGCATCTTCACGAGGTCGGGCGAGGAATCCTCGACCATGACGCTGTAGACCATCGGCAGGTTGGACGTGCCGTCGAACGCCCCCCAATGGACCAGGTAATAGGGCCGCATCGTCTTCGGATTGACCGAGACCTTCACCGTCTCCGGCAGCACCAGCGGCGAGAAGACATGCCCCTCCTGCACCGATTCCAGGTAGAGCCGTTCGGCCATGGCCAGCTGGAGGGCTTTCGGGAATGCCTTGTGGCGCAGGATGAAGTCGGCCATCTCCTCGCGCAGCGTGTCCGCTTCGGGGATCTCGGTCAGGCGCGTCTTCGCCCGCCCGCGGTCGGTCTCCAGTTCCAGCACGTTCTGGAACACCGGGAAGCCGCTTTCGGCGCGCGAAATGCGAAACGTCTTCGCGTAGTCGAGGTGATGCCGCCAGCACGCGAAGGACGTCGAAAGCCGGTCGACATACTCCGTCACGACCTGGGCCACCAGACTGTGCTTGTAGAGCGGCGACGAGGTGTCCCGCAGAAAGACGTCGAGCCCTTCCAGCGCCGCGCCGATGGAAGCGAAATAGCGGTCGACGGGCGACTGCGCCGGCATGTCCATGGCTCAGATGCTCCGGCGGCTGCTCATTCGTCCGTCCCCTCGCCTACTGGCGCACATAGTCGGCGGCGTTGTGCTTCTTCATCACCTCGTCGAAACGCCGCGCGAACGCATCGTCGGCGAGCTTCTTGCGGCGCTGGATATCCTGGGTCGCGACCATGTTCTTCTCATGCATTTCGAGCAGGTCGCCAATATGCTTCTGCGCCGCGGCGCCGATCCCGGCCATGGTCGTCTCGGCCGCCGTGTCGACCTGGCTGCCGAGCGTGTTGATCTTGTGCGCCACGTCCTGCTGCGCAGCCGTCTTCAGCGAGTCTTCCAGCGCTTTGTAGAGGACAATGCGCTGTTCCGTATCGATGGTCAGCTTGTTGATCAGCGTGTTCTGCGCCGCGATCTGGTTGTTCAGCGAGTCGACGAAGGTCTGGAACATCGAGGTATAGCGTTCGAG
>JBAQHA010000340.1:0-15228 GCA_049288075.1 Oricola sp. | reverse complement strand
GGCATGACGCGCGCCGCCGACCGGCTGGT
The DNA here is from genome assembly GCA_049288075.1 of Oricola sp. Lineage (GTDB taxonomy): Bacteria > Pseudomonadota > Alphaproteobacteria > Rhizobiales > Rhizobiaceae > Oricola. The sequence goes on along the minus strand of JBAQHA010000340.1, from coordinate 15,199 downwards.
CGTCGCCGGTTATGCCGGCTCGCGGGGCGGTGGCGACGACACCTGGCACGCCGTGGTCGAGCGCGCGCTCGCGCCTGACTCCGTCCCCGTCGCCTATCCCGGCTTCGAGGCCCTTCGCTTCCAGGTCACGAAGGCGTCCGCGGTCGTGCCGGACGAGGCTACGGAGCCGGAAACCGCCGATATCGTTGCGCTGCCGGAATGGTTTCGCGCCCGCGTCGCGCCCGAACCGCCCTTGCCGCGCCCGCTCGCCCCGTCAGGCGCGTCTGGCATCGCCATCGAGCGCGAGCAGGATACCGCCGAGACCGGCGGCGCGCCGTCGCTGCTGGCGGTGGAAAGCGGCGAAGAACCGCCGTCGCTCGCGGTCAGGCGCGGCATCGTCCTGCACCGGCTTCTGCAGATGTTGCCTTCCGTCGCGACCGCCGACCGCCGCCGCAAGGCGGAAGACTACTGCCGCCGGTTCGAGCGTCGCTGGGACGAGGCGACAATCGTCGAAATCGCCGGCCAGGCGCTCGCCATCCTCGAAGACCCGGTCCACGCGGCGCTTTTCGGCGAAAACACCGCCGCCGAGGTGCCGGTGATGGGGACGCTGATGCTTGGATCCGAGGAACGCGCCATCTCCGGCGTGATCGACCGCATCGCTGTCACCGGGGACCGCGTGCTGCTGGTCGACTACAAGACCAACGCCTTTCCGCCAAGGTCTGCGGGTGAGGTCCCCGCCGTCTATCTGCGCCAGATGGCGCTCTACCGGGCGCTGGTCGCGCCGCTCTATCCCGGTCGCCCGGTCGAGGCGTTCCTGCTCTATACCGCCGGGCCGCGGATGATCGCCTTGCCGCCCGATCTGCTTGAAGCGGCGCTGCAAAGTCTCACGCGAACGTGACGTGCGGCAAATCGGGCGCTGGTCTTGACTCCCGTCCGGTGATACCCAGATGACACCCGAATTCGCAAACAAGGAGAGCCGATATGGCCACCGTGAATGTCAACGCCAGCAACTTCCAGAGCGATGTGCTCGGTTCGTCGGAGCCGGTTGTCGTGGATTTCTGGGCCGAATGGTGCGGCCCCTGCAAGATGATCTCGCCCGCGCTCGAGGAAATCTCCAACGAGATGGCCGGCAAGATCAAGATCGCCAAGGTCAATGTCGACGAGAACCAGGACCTCGCCGTCCAGTTCGGCGTCCGTTCGATCCCGATGCTTCTGATGTTCAAGGACGGTGAAATCGCCGACCAGATGATCGGCGCCGCCCCGAAGGCCCGCCTGATGGACTGGATCAGCCGCGCCGTCGGTTGACCGAACCGTATCGTCTGAATCGAAGAGCCCGGCTTTTGCCGGGCTTTTTTCGTTTCGGGCGGGATTCTATTCGGGGATCGTGCCGTTGACGCGCAGCACGTCGCCCGCGAGGTAGAGCGAGCCGCATATCAGGACGCGCGGCGGGGGCTCCATCCGGTTCCAGCCTTCTCCCAGCAGCCGCAGCGTTTCTTCCACGCTTCGCATCGGTTGCGCCGTCAGCCCGGCGGCGATCGCGTCCTGCGCAAGCTTCTCCGGATCGACGCTGGCGTCGCTGTCGGGCACGGGCACGGTGAAGACGTGCCGCGCCATGCCCTCATAGGCGTGGAAATAGCCGCGCGCGTCCTTGGTGTTGATCATCCCGGCGACCAGGAACAGCGGCCGTTCGGTACGGTCGTGCATCCCGGCGAGCGTCTCGGCGATCATCGCAGCGGCGTGCGGATTGTGCCCGCCGTCGAGCCACAGTTCCGAGCCTTCCGGCAACAGTGCCGGCAGATTGCCCTCCGTCAGGCGCTGCAAACGCGCCGGCCATTGTACGCGCTCCATCGCCTTTTCGGCGGTTTCCTGCGAGACGTCGAACCCGGCCATCGAGACCGCCGCCAGCGCTGCGGCGGCGTTGGCGAGCTGATGCCTGCCGGGAAGCCGCGGCAGCGGCAGGTCCATCAGCCCCGTCTCGCTCTGGAACGCCATCCGCCCGTGTTCCTCGTAGGCGAAGAAATCCTGTCCGTAGACCGCGTGCGGGCAGCCGAGCCGCTCCGCCGTGTCGATCAGCACGTCGCGCGCCACCTCGTTGTCCTGGTAGCCGATCACGACAGGCACGCCGGATTTCATGATCCCGGCCTTCTCCATCGCAATCAGCTCGATCCGGTCGCCCAGATAGGCCTGGTGGTCGAGGCCGATCGGCATGATGACGCTGACGGCCGGCTTCCTGATCATGTTGGTCGCGTCGAAACGCCCGCCGAGGCCGACTTCGACGATCGCCGCATCGGCCGGATGTTCGGAAAAAAGCAGGTACATCACCGCGGTGAGCAATTCGAAGACCGTGATCGGCTGGCCTTCATTGGCGTCGGCGACGCGGCGCAGCGTTTCGGCGAACAGCGCGTCCTCGACATATCGGCCCGGCCCGTCCTTGCGTCCGAGCCGGTAGCGTTCGTGCCAGCGCACCAGGTGCGGCGACGTGTGGACATGCACGGATTTGCCGCTGGCTTCCAGAAGCGCCCGGCAGAAGGCCGTGCACGAACCTTTGCCGTTGGTGCCCGCGACATGGATCACCGGCGGCAGCCGGTCCTGCGGATTGCCGAGCTTGTCGAGCAGCCGAGTGATGCGCCCGAGCGAAAGATCGAAACCTTTCGGATGCAGGCTCATCAGCCTGTCGATCTCGCGTTCCGCTTCTCCGCCGTCGCCGGTGGTGTCCGGCCGGTCGGAACGGCGCTGTGCCGGTATGGTCAAATCAGTGTCCGATCGGAAATGCGGGCTAGGAATTCGATTCGGCCACGGCGGTTGCGTCCGCCGTTTCGTCCGTGGGTTCAGGCTCCGGCGCGGCCGGTTTCTTCGTCGGCGCCGGCTGCTTCATCAGGATGCGAAAAAGCCGCGCGATGGTCGGCCGCAGGTCCTGCCGCGCAACCACCATGTCGACCATGCCGTGCTCCAGCAGGTATTCGGAGCGCTGGAAGCCCTCCGGCAGCTTCTCGCGGATCGTCTGTTCGATCACCCGCGCGCCGGCAAAGCCGATCACCGCGCCGGGTTCGGCGATATGAATGTCGCCGAGCATCGCATAGGAGGCCGAGACGCCGCCCGTGGTGGGGTTGGTCAGAACCACGATATAGGGCAGGCCCGCTTCCTTGAGCATTTCAACGGCCACGGTGGTGCGCGGCAACTGCATCAGCGACAGGATGCCCTCCTGCATGCGCGCCCCGCCGGACGCCGCGAACAGCACCAGCGGGCGCTTCTTCTCGATCGCCGTCATGAAGCCCTTGATGATCGCCTCGCCGGCGGCGATGCCGAGCGAGCCGCCCATGAAGTTGAACTCGTGCAGGCAGGCGACGATCGGCAGGCCCTCGATGGAGCCGAGCGCGTTGACGATGGAATCGTCAAGCCCGGTCTTGGCTTTGTTTTCCTTCAGCCGGTCGGTGTATTTCTTCTGGTCGCGGAATTTCAGCGGGTCGACCGGGACTTCCGGATTGCCGATGATCTCGAACGCGCCATTGTCGAAGAAGAAATGCAGCCGCTCGCGCGCGCCGATCTTCATGTGGTAGCCCGAGGCCGGGATCACCCACTGGTTGTCCTCGAGATCGCGGTGAAACACCATTTCCCCTGTTTCGGGGCACTTGATCCAGAGGTTTTCCGGCATTTCGCGCCGGCCGAGCATCGAGTTCAGCCGCGGGCGGACATAGTTGGTGATCCAGTTCATGGCCGGCTTCCGTTGTTTTCGGTCCGATAGATGTGGCGCGCCTATTCGGCGGCTTCAAGGCGCGCGGCGCGAACCCCTGCCGCAAGCCCGCCGACCAGCGTCGCCACGGCTTCCACCGTGTCGCCGGTCGCGCGGTTGTCCTTGTCCAGCGTATTGGCGACCGCCTGCACGATCGCCGTGCCGACGACTACGCCGTCCGCATCGTGGCCGATGGTCTTGGCCTGTTCGGCGGTCTTGACGCCGAAGCCGACGCAGACCGGCAGGGCGGTGTGGCGCTTGATCCGGTTGACGGCATCCGCCACCGCCGAAGTCGAGGCGATCGCGCCGCCGGTAATCCCCGTCATCGAGACGTAATAGACGAAGCCCGACGTGTTCGAGAGAACCGTCGGCAGGCGCTTGTCGTCCGTCGTTGGCGTGGCGAGGCGGATGAAGTTGATGTCGGCGGCAAGCGCCGGCAGGCACAGTTCCTCGTCCATTTCCGGCGGCAGGTCGACAATGATCAGCCCGTCGACACCGGCGGCCTTGGCATCGACCAGGAATTTCCCGACGCCATAGACATAGATCGGGTTGTAGTAGCCCATCAGGACGACAGGCGTGTCGGTATTCTCCTCGCGGAAGGTCTTCACCATGGCGATCGTCTTTTTCAGCGTCTGGCCGGCCTTCAGCGCGCGCAGGCCGGCCGCCTGGATCGCCGGGCCGTCGGCCATCGGATCGGAGAACGGCATGCCGAGCTCGACCACGTCCGCACCGGCGGCAGGCAGCCGCTTCAGGATCGAAAGCGAGGTCTCGTAGTCAGGATCGCCGCTCATCACGAAAGTGACCAGCGCCGGCCGCCCTTCTTCCTTCAGCTTGGCGAAACGGGCATCCATTCGTGCGGTCATTGCGACTGTTCCTTCTGGCGGGCGGCTATACGCTCGCCGTCTTCCTTGGTGAATTCGCCGACGGCCGCCGCATTCGGGAGAATTTCCAGGACCTTTTCAGACGGCCGGCAAAGCGCCGCGCCGAGCGGCGTGACGACGATCGGCCGGTTCATCAGGATCGGGTGTTCGACCATGAAGTCGATCAGTTCGTCGTCGCTCCATTTCGGATCGCCGAGGCCGAGTTCGTCATGGGGCGTGCCCTTCTGGCGCAGGATGTCCCGCACCGGCAGGCCGGTCGCCTTGACGAGCTCCACCAGTTTCTCGCGGCCGGGCGGCGTCTTCAGATACTCGATCACCTCCGGTTCCTCTCCCGAGGCGCGGATCATTTCCAGCACGTTGCGCGACGTGCCGCATTTCGGGTTGTGGTAGATCGTCACCGTCATCCTTCCGCCGACTCCCGGATACTGATCGTCACGGTGAAGGCGTAGAAGCCGTTGCGCTCGATGCGCGAGACCGCCATTTTCGGATCGAAGGCAATACGCGGCTCGCCGTCGTCCGGGACCCGGGTCAGGAACTTCAAATTCTGGCTCGTGCGCACGCCCTGCGCATTCTCGCGCATGTCGCCCTCCGCGACCGCCACGTAATGCAGGGGGTTCTGTTTCGACTGGTAGATCTCGAAAGCGCTCATAGCTCGTGCCCCAGGATCTTGCCGACGGTGAACACGTCCTTGTCGCCGCGCCCGCACAGGTTCATCACGATGATCTGGTCCTTGCCCATGGTCGGCGCGCGCTTGATCACCTCGGCGAGCGCATGGCTCGGCTCCAGCGCCGGGATGATGCCCTCGACTTTGCACAGCAGCTGGAAGGCTTCCAGCGCCTCGGTGTCCATGATCGGCACATACTCGACACGGCCCGAATCCTTGAGCCATGAGTGTTCCGGTCCGATACCGGGATAGTCGAGCCCGGCCGAGATCGAGTGGCCGTCCTTGATCTGGCCGTCGCCGTCCTGCAGCAGATAGGTGCGGTTGCCGTGCAATACGCCCGGCGAGCCGGCCGTCAGCGAGGCGCAATGCTCGTCGCCTTCCAGGCCCTTGCCGCCGGCTTCGACGCCGACGATCTGCACCTGCCTGTCGTCGAGGAACGGATGGAACAGGCCGATCGCGTTCGATCCGCCGCCGACGGCGGCGACGAGCATGTCCGGCAGCCGCCCTTCGGCGGCCATCATCTGGTCTTTTGTTTCCTTGCCTATCACCGACTGGAACTCGCGCACCATCTCCGGATAGGGGTGCGGACCCGCCGCCGTGCCGATCAGGTAGTAGGTGTCGTCGACATTCGTTACCCAGTCGCGCAGCGCCTCGTTCATCGCGTCCTTCAGCGTGCCGTGACCGGAGGTGACCGGCGTCACCTCCGCGCCGAGCAGCTTCATGCGGAACACGTTCGGCGCCTGCCGCTGCACGTCCGTCGCGCCCATGTAGACATGGCACGGGAAACCGAAACGCGCCGACACGGTGGCCGACGCCACACCGTGCTGGCCGGCGCCGGTCTCGGCGATGATGCGCGTCTTGCCCATCCGCCGCGCCAGCAGAATCTGGCCGAGGCAGTTGTTGATCTTGTGCGAACCGGTGTGGTTCAGCTCGTCACGCTTGAAATAGATCTTCGCGCCGCCGAGATGCTCGGTCAGCCGTTCGGCGAAATAGAGCGGCGAGGGACGGCCGGTGTAGTGGGTGTTGAGGTTCTCGAGTTCGGCCTTGAACGCCGGGTCGTTCTTCGCCTCTTCCCAGTGTGCCTGGAGGTCGAGGATCAGTGGCATCAGCGTCTCGGCGACGAAACGGCCGCCGAAAATGCCGAACATGCCCTGTTCGTCCGGTCCGGTCCGGAAGGAATTGGCTGCGGCGGGCTTGTTCATCGTCCTAACTCCCCTTGCGGGCGTCCGCCGCCCGCGCCGCCTCGATGAAGGCGGCGATTTTGCTGATGTCCTTGACGCCCGGGGCGTTCTCGACGCCCGAGGATACGTCGATTGCCCTGGCATGTGAAATCGCCAGCGCATCTCCGACGTTTTCCGGGTCGAGGCCTCCGGAAAGCATGTAATCGATGCGATCGTCAAGCGTGGCCAGAAGCTGCCAGTCGAAGGCGAGCCCGTTGCCGCCCGGAAGGTCCGAGCCCGCCGGCGGCTTGGCGTCGAACAGGAACCGGTCGGCAGCGGTCAGATAGGGCACGCATTTGGCGAGGTCCGTGGCGTCGCGGATCGCAAACGCCTTCATCACCGGCAGGCCGAAGCGCTGCTTCAGTTCCCTCACGCGCTCCGGCGTCTCGCTGCCGTGCAGCTGCAGCATGTCCGGCTTCATCATCGAGACGATGGATTCCAGATAGGCGTCGTCGGCGTCCACCGTCACCGCGACGGCTTTTGCGCCGCCTTCGCGGGCGCGTTTCGCCAACTCGGCCGCCTCTTCGACGCCGATATTGCGCGGGCTGCGCGCAAAGAAGATGAAGCCGACATGGGTCGCGCCGCCGGAAAGCGCCGCGTCGACAGCCTCCGGCGTCTTCAGGCCGCAGATCTTGATCTCAAGTGTCATGAAGGCGAGATAATCGCGCGCGGGCGAAGAGTCGAGCTTTTCCGTGTCAGCGGTCCCAGGCCATGGCCGCGATGCGGGGATCGGCCGCGAACGTCGCCCGGTCGAAACCGAGCCTGTCGCCGGATTCGGGGCCGAGCGCCAGCACGCCGGTGTCGGAAATGCGCAGGTTCCATGTCAGCCGGGCCACTGGCGCGGGTTTGGCGAAAGCCGCGCAGGCAAGCACGGCGAAGTTGTTCCCCATTGCCGGATCGCGCACCGAGCGATAGCGGATGATCTCCGCGCCTTCGCGCCGCGCCCTGTCGGCCAGTGCCTGACAGGCCGAATAGTCGGTTGGGTGTTCCAGCGCCGCCCGGTCGGCGTCGAAACGGCTCTCGGCGAGATCGATGAGCCTCGGGGTCGCCAGCGTCGCGGCGATGGCGGTAAATTCGGCGATCCCGCGCGGCCAGGGGGTCGACGGCGACTCGGCGAAGAACAGCAGCCGGTAGAAAGCCATTTCCGCGACCGCGGTTTCCACGCGCTGCGATCCGTACCAGACGCCGCCCGTATGGCCTGCGCGACGGAAGCGCGATCCGTGCGGATAGGGTGCGCCATAGCGGAATGGCGTGGACAGGAGATAGTGGAGATGCCGGCATTCCGGCGGCAAAGGTGGCTTGGCCGTCTCGACGATGTCTTCCAGCAGCGCCTGCTCCTCGAGATCGTCGACCAGCTTCATCGTCGAGACGCGGTGCTGCGCTTCGACGAGTCGCCAGGCATCCCCGCCATACGGGGAAAACTCAGACAAGCGCGCGCCGCGCGTCGAGATAGTCGATCACACCGACAAGCCCGACGACCGTACCGATCGCCTCGGCGGGCTTTTCCTGCAACGCCGCGTTGTCGTTGCGCAACCAGGCGCGCGCCACCGTTTCGTCGCCGCCGGTGATCGCGTCCAGCGAGCGGAACAACCGGATGAACAGCACCGCCAGTTCGTAGGCCTTGGTTTTCGGCTCCAGCGTCAGCGCGCCTTTGCGCAGTCGCGACACGCCCGCTTCCGACAGGCCGATTATCCCGGCCAGTTCGCGCGCATTGACGCCAAGCCGTTCGGCGGCGCGCAACATCGCCTTGGTGACGACCGCGCCGGCCTCGGGCGCGGCGGTTGGACGGGTTGCCTGGTGGGCGGAAGACATGGCAAATCCTTTCACATGAAAAGATAGGTCAGATATCTTTCAACTGCAAGATCAGGCGAATCCGATCGCCTGCAGCGCTGTACCGTTCTTCTTCAGCCATGCCCGGCAGCGATCCGTGTCCGGGCACAATTCCTCGCACAGCGCCCAGAAGTCCCGGCTGTGGTTCATATGCACCAGATGCGCAACCTCGTGCGCGACGAGATAGTTGATGACCGGTTTCGGCGCCATCATGATCCGCCAGGAAAATGACAGGTTGCCTTCCGCAGAGCACGAGCCCCAGCGGCTGACCGTATCCTTGAAGCGCACGGACTTGGCGCTCCGGCCGATCGTCGTCGTGTGCCTGACCACCAGCGCCTCGATTTCGGCCTTGGCTTCCTTTTTCAGATAGTCGGCGATCCGGCGCGGCAGGTGCAGCCGGTCGCCGCGCACGATCAGGCGCGCGCTGTCCCCGCTGCGCTCGGCCTGCGTGACGCCGCGCCCCGGTTCGTGGACGATCTCGTGGTTGACGCCGCGGATCGGGATCTTGATCCCCGGCCGCACGACCGGCCGTTCCGGCAGCTTCCCGAGCTTTTCCTCCAGCCATTCCCGGTGGCGATAGAGAAAGCGCTCGACCTCCAGCATTGAGATGCCGACAGGGGTGGTCACCGATAGCCCCTTTGCGCCGGGCTTGATGCGCAGCGTCAGCCGTCTTGCGCGCGGATTTTCGGCGACGCGCAACGGCAGCGTCCGCCCTGCGACCTCGTGGGTCCGGTGCTGGACGGCCGAACCGGTCTTTGCCGGGATGCGCCTGCGTGCGAAGCCGAATGCCATGCCATCCGTTTAGCCGATTCTGGTGGTCGAGGAGAAAAGAAAAAACCCGCGGTTCGTGAGAGCCGCGGGCGGAGGATGGAGGTCGGATTGGAGGTCGGACCGTTGTTGATCACGTTCTAGGCGCGTGTTCAGCTGAAATCTGTGACATTCGGCACAGAGGGACCGGCATTGTTCGAGCCGTTGTTCTGCGAGGCCTTGCGGTCGCGCATAAAGCGGTCGAATTCTTCCTGGTCCTTGGCGCGGCGCAGTTCGCGGACATAGGTGTCGAACTCCTCGCGCAGCTCGTTCAGCTTGCGGCCTTCTTCGGCCAGGCGCTCGAGTTCCTTCTCGCGCCAGTCGTCGAAAGCCACGTTGCCGGTACGGGCATGATGGTGATGACGGCGGCCACGCCCCCGGCATCCCTTGAACACGTCATCCGTCGCGCGGTTGACGTCCCGTTTGAAGTCGTCCAGCCGGTCGCCCCAGATGATGTAGGCCAGCATCGCCAGGCCGAGCGGCCAGAAGACGATGAAACCGAGCACCATCAGCGCGATCGTCGCCGGCGTCCAGGCCGGGCGGATCATTGCAGCATGTGTCATTTGGCTACCCTTTCGTATCAAGGCCGCGGTCTTCGCTGCCTGAAAAACGAGGTGGGAACGCATTCAACTCATTGCAAGTCGACAAACCCCAGAGTTCCGGGCCTTTTGAGGCGACTCACTGGAGTTTTCTCCACACGGCGGGCGATGAAAAAAATATTGCGAGACCCGCCACGAGACCCCAGAACGCCGACCCGATGCCGAAAAAGGCGACGCCGGAGGCGGTGACGGCCATCGTCGTCATCGCCGCGACGCGCTCTTTCTCTTCCTTCATGGCGATGATCGTGGCGTTGACGATCGGCGACAGCAGGCCGAACCCGACGACCAGCGCGATCAGCGCCGGCGGCAACACCGCGAAGATCGAGACCAGCGACAGGCCGAACAGCCCGATGACGAGATAGAAGAAGCCGTACCAGACGCCGGTGATCCAGCGGCGCGCCGGATCGGGATGGGTGTCCGGCCCGGTGCAGATCGCCGCCGTGATCGCTGCGAGATTGGTGGTGACCGCGCCGAACAGGCCGGAGACCGTCGAGACGAGGCCGGTCGCCGCGATCAGCGGACCCGCCGGCGGGTGGTAGCCGTCGGCGCGCAGCACCGCGAGGCCCGGCAGGTTCTGCGAAGCCATGGTGACCAGATAGAGCGGCACCGCGATGCCGATCGCCGCCTGGATAGAAAAATCCGGCGTGATCGGAACCAGAAGCGGCAGGCCCGGCAGCGGCAGCGACAGCGCGGTGCCGCGCAGGATCACCATGACGACGCCCGCCGCCAGCACGGCGATGATCGCATAGGCCGAGTTCCACAGCCGGACGGCGAAGAATAGCACCACGAGCGGCAGCACCAGCGCCGGATCGGTTTCCGCCGCGCGCACCGCGTTCAGCACGAAGGGCAGCAGCACGCCCGCCAGCATGCCGGCCGCGATTCCGCCCGGGATCCTGGCGACCAGCGCGGTGAACGGCTTGAACAGGCCCGTCGCCGTCAGCATGGCGCCGGTCAGGATCAGCGCGCCGGCCAGGTCCGCGACGTCGAAGCCGCGTATGCCGCCGAGCAGCGCCAGACCGGGCGTCGAGACGGCGCAGACGACGGGCATCCGGTACCGCCAGGACAGATAGGGGGATTCGACCGCCATCGCGAAACAGGCGACCGTGACGAACATCGCGATCTGTTCGGGCGTCGCGCCGACGGTCTGGCCGCTCTGGACAATCAGGGCGAGCACGACGCCGAAGCCGATCACCGCGGCGACCAGCGCGTTGGTGGCGAGCGAAAGCCTCATGCGCCGTGCGGCTCCACCCGTTCCGCCATTGCGGAGACGGTGCGCTTCAACAGGTCGAGATCCTGCGGCCGCGACAGACGGTGGTCGCCGTCCTTGACCAGTGTAAGCGTCACGTCGTCCTTGGGCAGGAACTCCATCAGCTTCTGCGCGTGCGTCCATGGCACATCCGGATCGGCCATGCCCTGCAGGATGTGGACCGGGCAGAACGTGTCGAGCGGCGCGGTCATCACGCGGTTCTTCTCGCCGTCCTCGAACAGCGCCCGCGTATAGATGTTCGGCTCGGGCGAATATTCGCTGGCCTCCTCCATATAGCCCTTCTCCGTCAGGTCCAGGCGATGTTGGTCGGTCAACTGCGGCTCCATCAGCTCATGCGTGAAGTCCGGCGCCGGCGCCAGCAGCACCAGCCCGGCGATCCGGTCGCCCGGTCGGCCCCTGTTCAGTTCCTGCACCATGCGCAGCGCGATCCAGCCGCCCATCGACGACCCGACCAGGATCTGCGGGCCGGTCGTGAAGCGCTCGAACACGGCGATGCTCTGCTTGAGCCATTTGGAGATCGTGCCCTCTGCGAAGTCGCCGCCCGATTCGCCATGGCCGGAATAGTCGTGTCGCGTATAGGCGAGGCCCAGTCCGCCGGCCAAGGCGTCGAGCGTCTCCGCCTTGGTGCCGAGCATGTCGGAGCGATAACCGCCAAGCCAGACGAGCCCCGGATTTCCGCCAGGTCGGTGGCGCACGGCGATGTCTGTGCCGTCGACGGCGAGTGTATCGGGTTCTTCCGCCATGACATTCCTTTCGCTTGTACCGGCCGCCGTGTTTTGCGCGGCGTCGGGGTGAAAGTGAAGCCCTGCGGAAGCCGATGGTGATTTTTCTCATGGGCCGTGCTATTGACTCACCCGCCGGAATCCCGACATTGCGCGGACTTTCGTCAGGAACCGATTCCGAAACGACACAGGAGACAACGACCATTCGCCGTCCATTCCGAGCCACAACGGCTCAAAAAACAGGCCCCGCATCCAATCGCGACATCCGCGACCCCCAAATCCAGTTGATCGACGCCGAGGGACAGAACCACGGCGTGACCGATACCGAAGAAGCCCTGCGCATGGCGGAGGAAGCCGGTATGGACCTTGTGGTGATCGTACCGAACGCCACCCCGCCGGTGGCCAAGATCGTCGATCTGGGCAAGCTCAAATACGAACAGCAGAAAAAGGCCGCTGCCGCCCGCAAGAAGCAGAAGACCGTCGAGATCAAGGAGATCAAGATGCGTCCGAACATCGACACCCATGATTACGAGGTGAAGATGAAGGCGATCCGCCGCTTCTTCGAGGAAGGCGACAAGGTCAAGGTCACGCTGCGCTTCCGCGGTCGTGAAATGGCGCACCAGAATCTCGGCATGGATCTGTTGCAGAAGGTCAAGCTCGACACGGCGACGATCGCCAAGGTCGAGGCCGAGCCGAAGCTCGAAGGCCGCCAGATGATGATGGTGCTGGCGCCGCGCTGATACCGGCGACACATCGAATCCATGCGAAAGCGGGCCTTGCGCCCGCTTTTTTGTTGAGCCGGCATTTGCTGACAATTTGCTGACAACCGGACTCAGCGGTCTGTCAGCCTGGTCCGTCTACTGTGTCTGCGGGGTGGTTCGATTACCGATCCGCAGGAGAAACAGATGAAACTTACCAAGAACGCCACAATCCTCACGGGCGCCTTCGCCACGCTGATCGCGACCGCGGTCATCCCGATGTCCTTCGACGGCGCCGGGCACGACAGCTTCTGGGCAAAACAGTTCTCGTCCGCCGCTTACGCCGATGACGGCAATGACGACGGCGGCGATAACGACTCGGGCGACGACAATGACAGCGGCTCCGACGATTCCGACGACGATTCGGGCGACGATGACGGCGATTCCGGCTCCTCCTCGCATGATTCCGATGACGACTCCAATGACGATGGCGACGACGACAGCGCCGACAACGATTCGAACGACGACTCCGATGACGATGACAACGACGACGACAGCGCCGGCCAGAGCCGCGGCGGTCTCGCGGGGCTTTTCGGCTTCGGCAAGCGCAACGACGACAGCGCCGGCAACGGCGACTCCGCCCCGCGTGTGCAGCTTCAGATGAGCGCCGCCGATCTCGACGGTCTTCGCAACGGGTCGCTCAAGGCCGTCGACAATCTCGGCCGCGTCTTGGAGATCGAGGTCGAGACCGAGCACGGCGCGACGAAGATCGTCGCCCAGCCGCATGGCGACGATGCCAACAGAATTCCCGGCGCGATCACTTCGGTGAAGATCGTGCCGGCGTCCTAGCCCCCCGCTCCTGGTATCCTGCCGCGCGTCCCTCAGGCAGGGCCGGGAATGCAAGAGCGGGCCTCGTGCCCGCTCTTGTCTGTTTTCGTATGTGGAGTAGTCTTGCCCGGTCATGAACAGGCAAACCGAAGAAGGCGCCTACCTCGAACGCCGCGCGTTTCTGCGTAATGCCGCGACCGCGCTCGTCGTGATTCTGGCCGCCTCGTCGTGGTCCGCCGATGGCGCGCGCGCCGACGACGGCGAGGATCATGACAGCGGCGATTCCAGCGATGATTCCAGCGATGATTCCGACGACGATTCCGGTGGCGATGACGGCAGCGACGATTCCGGTGACGGCGACGACGAGGGCGGCGCCTCCGGCGGCAATTCTGGTTCAGGTTCCGGATCCTCGGGTTCCGATTCGGGCGGCGGCGGCGGTGACGACAGGTTCGGACGCGGCGCGCTCGACCAGTCCGACGCCAAGCGGGCCGTCCTCCTCGGTCAGGCGATCCCGCTGAAAGACGCGTTGCGCCGCGTCGAGGGCGCTTATGGCGGCTCAGTCATTGACGTGGACCTGCGGTCGACCGGCCGCCGGCTGGAATACAGCTTCAAGGTCAGGACGGAACGCGGCTCGGTGCGCACGATCCGGATGGATGCCGAATCCGGGCGATTTCTCGGACTGGGAGCGTTGTTCCGGTAGCGCCATGCGAATCCTGTTAGCCGAGGACGATCCGGTCATCGCGGGCCATGTCATCGAGGCGCTTTCCCGGGAAGGCTACGCCGTCGATCACAGCGGTAACGGCGCCGAAACCTGGGAAAAGGGCGATCTCGGCGCCTACGATGCCGTCGTCCTCGATCTCGGCCTGCCCGATCTCGACGGGCTGACGCTGCTGAGGCGTTGGCGGCGCTGCGGCAACATGGTTCCCGTCCTGGTGCTGACCGCGCGCGGCTCCTGGATGGAGCGGGTAGACGGTTTCGACGCCGGCGCCGACGACTATCTGCCGAAACCGTTCCGCAACGAGGAGCTGCTGGCGCGTCTGAAGGCGCTGCTGCGCCGCGCCGCGCCGTCCCGGACAGCCATGTCCTCGGCGGGCCGTTTCAGCCACGACGAAGCGCGCAAGGAAGTCCGGTTCGACGGCGCGCCGGTCGACCTGTCGCCGCAGGAATACCGCGCGCTCGTACTGCTGATGGCCGATCCGGCGATAGTCGTCTCCGCGCAGGATCTTGCCAGCCATGTCCAGGGCCGCGACGATGATGCGGCCAAGAACGCGGTCGAGGCGATGATCAAGCGCATCCGCCGCAAGACCGCGCCCGACGCGATCGTGACACGGCGCGGCTTCGGCTACACCCTGGGAAGCGGCGAGACGTGACCGGTTCGCTCAAGCTCCGCCTTCTTGCCGGCGCCTTCTTCTTCATCGCGCTTGGCCTGATCGCCACTTGGGTCAGCCTGCAGCAGATTTTCGCCGGTTACGTCGCGGCGCAGTACGAGCGCGAGATGTCCACGGTGATCGATACGCTCGCCGCTGGCCTGGAGTTTGGCGACGGTGATCCCGTCGTCGCCGGTATGCCAGCGGACCCGCGCTTCGCCCTGCCGGCCGGCGGCCGTTACTGGGCGATCGAGCCTGATGGCGGCGAAGCCATCCGGTCCCGTTCGCTCTGGGACACGCCGCTTTCCGGCGATCATCTCACCTCCTCCGCGCACAAGGCGTTCGCGACCGGCGAGGGGCCGGACGGCGAGCCGGTCCTCGTGCTCGAACGCAAGCTGACATTCGACACGGCGACAGGACAGCGCGCCGCCGATTTCTACGCCGCCTTCCCGGCCGGTGAGATAGAGACCGCGCTGGCCGGCTTCCGTCGCGAACTCGCCACCATGCTCGCCCTGACGGCTGTCATCCTGCTGCTTGCCGCGGTCTTCCAGGTCCTCGTTGGCTTGCGCCCGCTCGGACTGCTGCAGGCAGAGGTCGCCAAGGTGCG
>JBAQHA010000339.1:0-3759 GCA_049288075.1 Oricola sp. | reverse complement strand
CCAGTTCGGTCTGGGATTCGACCAGTTCGGAATAGACCTCGTCCATCTTGCGGATGACGTCGATCCACACCGCCTCGCCGCCCTCGCCGATCGGCAGCGCGGCGCCCTCGGGCCGCTTGCGCGTATGCGACAGCATCGCCATGCCCTAGGCCGTCGATCCGGCGGCCCGGCGCGTGGCCGTATGCGCCTTGACGTTTTCGAGACCGTAGCGTTCGAGCTTCGAGCGCAGGCCGACCCGCGACAGTCCAAGTTCGCGCGCGGCCTGCGACTTGTTCCAGCGGTGGCGGATCAGCGTCTCTCGGATGATGCGCGATTCCAGCGTCTCGATGCGATCCTTCAGCGTGCCCTCGATGCCGGCGATCGCGTCCTCGTCGTCGCCGTCCGGATCGGCCGGGTCGGCGCGCAATATGTGCCGCGACAGAAGGTCCGCGCCAAGTTCGCGCCCTTCCAGGCCCATTACCAGCATCTGCTGGATCTCGTTCTGCATCTCGCGCACATTGCCGGGCCAGCCGTAGTTCTTCATGCAGTCGAGCGCTTCCTGGCTGAAGCCGGAGACGCGCTTGCCGAGTTGGTCGACGGCGCGCGCCAGCAATGCCTTTGCCAGCACCGGAATGTCCGAGCGGCGGTCCTTCAGGTCCGGAATGCGGATCACCATGCCCGCGAGCCGGTAGTAGAGATCGGCGCGGAAACGCCGCGCGCGCACCTCCTCTTCCAGGTCCTTGTTGGTCGCCGCGATCACGCGAACGTCCACCTTGCGCGTCTTGGTCGAGCCAACCGGGCGGATCTCGCCTTCCTGCAGCACGCGCAGCAGCTTCACCTGGAACGCCGGCGACACCTCGCCGATCTCGTCGAGAAACACCGAGCCGCCGTCGGCCCGCTCGAACAGGCCCATGTGGTCCTCGATCGCGCCGGTAAACGCGCCGCGCTTGTGGCCGAACAACTCGCTCTCCAGCAATTCGTCCGGCAGCGCGCCGCAATTCTCGACGACAAAGGGCTTGTTCCAGCGCAACGACCCGTAATGCAGCACCCGCGCCGCCAGCTCCTTGCCCGTGCCGGAAGCGCCGGACAGCAGCACCGGCACGTCATAGGGCGCGACCTGTTTCAGCGTGTCGCACACCGCGTTCATCGGGCTGTCGCGGCCGCGCACGATGCCGTCGTCGAAATCGTAGTCCTTGCGCAGCGCCTCGCGTCGGTCGGCGACCTTGCGCGTCGCGCCTGATGGCGACATCTTCAGCTCGATCGCCAGCAACTCGTTCTCGCGCTGCAACTCGTAGAGACGGCATGCCGTCTTCAGAGTCAGGATCAGGTTTTCCGGATGCCACGGCGTGGTGATGTACTGGAAAATGCCGGCTTCGTTGATGCCGTCGATGATATCGTGCGCGTCGGTGTAGCCCGACACGATCATGCGGATGACGTCGGGCCAGCGCTGGCGGACCGATTTCAGGAACTCGACGCCCGTCTGCTGCGGCATGCGCTGGTCGCACAGCACGACCTGCACCCATTCTGTTTCGAGCACAGCCATCGCCGCCTCGATCGTGGCGGCGGTCCTCACATCGAAGTCGTCGTTCAGGATCCGCGCCATCGATTCCAGGGAACGGACTTCGTCGTCGATGACGAGGATCGTCGGCACGGTTCCTGAAGCCTCCGTCATGAAGCGGCCCTCCTCCGGGACTGCGCGTCCGGGTCATTGGCGCGATGCCGCGCGATGGTGATCGGCGTGCGCGACTTCGGCACCTTGTGGACGAAATTGTAGCGCGCGACGTGATAGCTCGGATCGAAGCCGTAGAAATTGCGCCGCATGCGCTCCAGTTCCTCCGCGCGGTAATCCGCCAGCGGCTTTTCCCGTTCGTCGTTTGCGCGCCGTTCGGCCTTCCCGAGAAGCCGCTCCTCCAGCGCGCCGCTCGTCTCCAGTTGCAGGGCGAGATCGAGAACGGTCTCCTCGAACCCGTCCAGTCCGGTATGGATGATCTCGTCGGCAAGCCCCAGTTCCAGCGCCTCCTCCGCGCCCATCGGCAGCCGCGCCGCGGCGATCCGTTCGGCGTTTTCCGGGCCCGTATGGCGCGGCAGCAGGTAGGTCCAGAACTCCGAGCCGTACAGATTGCCCATGTCCTTGTAATGCGGGTTGAGAATCGCGCCCCGGCGCAGCCACACCTCGTCGGCCGCCCGCGCCAGAAACACCCCGCCGGCCCCGGCATTGCCGCATACCGCCGAAATGACATAGCGGTCCGCGGTCGAGATGATCGCTTCTGCCAGATCGTTCATCGCGTTTATATTGGCCCAGGACTCGTCCGCCGCGCTCGCCGCCGCCTCGATCAGGTTGAGGTCGAGCCCGTTCGACCAGTGGTCCGGTCCGCCCATCAGGAAGACGATCTTCGTCGGCCGCCTCAACGCCTCACGCCAGGCATCGAGCAGGCGCTTGCAGGCTTCGGTTCCCATCGCGCCGTTGTAGAATTCGAAATGCAGGAAACCGATGCGGCCGACCTCGATATAACGGATTTCCCGGTGACCGGTATGTTCTTGCAGATGTTCCGTCTCAACGCCGAACACACGCGTCGCGGGCAGCTTCACAGCCTTCGGTTCGGCTTTGCGCACATGGCCGATCCACACCGCACCGTCGCGCGTCGCACGCGCGATTGCGCCGCGGGAGCGCGCGACGATTTCGCCCGGTTCACCCGCCAGGCCGCCCGCCCTGTGCGCATTGAAGAGATGCACCGGCTCTCCGAACAACTCGTCCTTGACGCCCGGCATGCCGTCCGCCGACGCGATCTTGCGCAGTACCGTATCGGTGTCGTCCTGTTGCCAGTCGATCGCGCGGTGGGCCTGTTTCGCGCCGCTGCGCCAGACAAGATTCACCCCGAGCATCCGAAGCGTTTCGGGCTCCCAGCCGCGCTCGACCTTCTCGATCGCTTCCAGCATGGCGTCCGTTGCCGCTTCGGTGATCTCGTGCCGGTAGAGGCTCGACTTCCGCGCCGCGCGCACCGGGAACCGGCGATACGCCCAGACGGCCCCGGCATCGAGCATGCTCTCGGCCTGCAGCACCGTCACGCCCCATTCTGCCTTGCCGTCGAGGATCGCCCAGTCGAGCGCGGAAGGTCCGGCGTCGCCGACGGGACCCGGATGGACGACGAGGCATATCCGTTTGTCGAAGACCACCTGCGGGATCGCCCGCTTGAGGAACGGCGCAACGATGACGTCCGGTTGGAACAGGTCGACGGCCTCGACCGTCACCGCGTCGTTGATGTCGAATTCGACGGACACCTCGTGTCCCCGCCAGCGCAGTTCGGCAAAGAGCCGCTGGCTGAGTGAATTGAAACTGTGGCAAAGGAATAGAATACGCATGATCTAGCAAATTCTCGGCAGTTGTTCGCCGGCTAGCCAGTCGACGACGCGCGTGCCGCCGAAGCCGGTCTTCATTTGAATGAGGTTCGCGCTATCCTCGGTGACTGTTCCGATCAGCGCCGCGTCGCGCCCGAGCGGGTGCGTCCGCATGACCGCGAGCAGCGCATCGGCATCCGTCGCCTCGCAGATGCAGATCAATTTGCCTTCATTGGCGACGTAGAGCGGGTCGAGGCCGAGCAATTCGCAGGCCGCCGAAACGTCGGGTTTCAGCGGGATCATCGCCTCGTCGAGCATCATGCCGACATCGGCCGCCAGGGCGATCTCGTTCAGCGTAGCCGCCAGCCCGCCACGCGTCGGGTCGCGCAGGACCGCAATGCCCGGCACGGCCTCGACCATTGCCGCGACCATCCCGTGCAAGGC
>JBAQHA010000338.1:0-4884 GCA_049288075.1 Oricola sp. | reverse complement strand
GGAGCCGGCACATATCATCGTTCCTGTCAGTCAGCGGAGGTCAGTCATCATGTACCGCAATACGGAAAACGGCTCGTCACACTACCCGCGGTCGCGGCCTGTGCGCATCCGGCGTCCGCGTGCGGTGCTCGCGATTGCGCTCGCTCCGGGCCTCGCTGTCGCGGCAATCGCGCCGGCGCATGCGACGATCGACAATACCGCGACAGCGAGCGGCAGCTTTGGCGAGCAACTGGTGCAGACCGAGGCGGCCGTGCTCAATCTCGCTGTCGAACCGGGCAAGCCGGCGCTGACCGTATCGAATGTCGGCGTGCTGGACGTGACCGGCGGCGCGGACACACGGAACGCGGAGGGCGGCGACACGATCTCGTTCTCGATCACGATCGAGAACAGCGGCAACGTGACGGTCCATGACGTCAAGCCGGCGGATGCCGGGATCTCGGTCGGCGGCGTTGCAGGCACCGGCATGTTCGCGGCATTCACACCGGAAGCGGCCGAACTGAAGCCAGGCACGTCGCAGGTCTTCACGGCGGTCTATACGCTGAGCGCCGAGGACGTGTATCGCGCAGCGGGCACGCAAGCCGGGATCGCGGCGAGCATCGGCGCTTCGGGCACCGCCGGCGACGCGGCGATCAGCGCGGAGGCGGCTTCCTCCAGCGTCACCATCGATGCCAATCCGCGCCTAGCCATCGCCAAGGAAGCGGCGGTTGCCAAGGGTGACGGCAATATCGGCGAAAAGATCGAGGCGGGCGACACGATCACCTATACCTACACGGTGACGAACACCGGCAACGTCGCTATCGACGGGATCACGATCACCGACGAGCATGAGGGCGCGACGCTGACATCCTCCGAGGTCGCGAGCGCCGCCGACGGCCCGTTCGACGAGACACAGGTGGTGCCAGATCCCCTCGGCAACAGCATCGATTCGGGCGTGAACGGAAGCTGGGACGTGCTCGGTGCGGGTGGCGCCGTGAGCTTCACCTTCCGGCACGTCGTCACCCAGGCGGAATTCGAAGCGCAGTAGCCCGACGAACCGGAGCGGAGCTTCGCCTTGCCCTCAGAAACGACAGCGCCGACACGCGCGCATCGCCTGAAACGGCTGTTTTCGGCGCCGCTAATTGCCGTATTGTGGGCGATCGCGCCGGCGGCGCCGGCGTCGGCGGCGATCACCAGCATGACCGTTGCTTCGGGGACCTATGGCGGGCTGCCGGTGCGGTCCGCTCCGGCGGAACTGGCGCTTCAGGTGGAGGTCGCCTCGCCGAGCCTCGCGGTGCGCGTCGATGGCGCCTATGCGGATGACGACGGCACGGGGAACATCTCGACCGGCGACGCGGTGACCTATGTCATCGAAGTCAGGAACGCAGGCGATGTCGGCCTTGCCGGCGTCGCGGTGTCGCTGGAGCTTCGGCAAGGGCCGGAGGGCTTCGCGAGCGCCGGGCCGCCGCGACTGACCGGCGGCGACGACGGAAATCCCGGCATTCTCGATCGCGGCGAAACCTGGCGTTTCGAGGCGCGCTACCGGCTGGCGATCGGGAACCTGGAACAGCGCGCTCCCCTGATAGCCACGGTCGCGGCCTCGGGAGAGGCGACGGGAAAACCGGTCGCCGACCGGTCGCAGGCGCGCGTGGCGTTGCCGCCTTTGCAGGGCATCGAGCCACGCCTGCTCTCGCTGTCGCACGAGGCGAGCAAGGCGGAGGCGGCTGTGGGCGATGCGGTCGGCTACACGATGACGATCTACAATCGCAGCGGACGCGATCTTTCGGCGCGTTTGACGGCCGCGCTCGCCGACGGAACGAGCCTTGCAGCGGGGAGCGCTGCCGTGAACGGCGTCCCGATACAGCCGGCGAGCGCAGGAAACAGGCTCGATTTCGGCGTTCTTTCCGTTCCGCTGACGGCCAGGCTGACCGTGACCTATTCGGGCCTTGTGACTGGCACGGCGCCCGGCTTTGGTGTCAACGCGGCGACGCTAACCGATCCGGCCACCGGGATCGCGCTCCTGCCGCCGTCGGTCGCCACCGTGCGGATCGGCCCGGCGTCGCGGGACGGGTGCACGCCGCTTTCGATCCATGTCTTCGACGACGGCAACCGCGACAGCGCGGCGAATGAAGGCGAGGCGGGGATTGCCGGCGTGCGCGTATCGGCGGGCGGGGACAACCCGTTCACGACCGGACCCGACGGCTGGTTCCGGTCACCTTGCGCGAATGTGTCGAGGCTCGCCGGCATCGACCTGCGCCTGACGCTCGATGAGGGCACGCTGCCCGACGGCTATTTCGTCACCACGCGCAATCCGCTCGGTATCCGCGTTCAGCCGGGGCAGACCGGCGAGGTCGCGTTCGGCGTGGCGGCGGCGCGAGTGGTGCGCATCGATCTCAACGAAGCGGCCTTCACACGCAATACGACGACGCTGGATGAGGAAATGACCGCGGGCATCACGCGGCTGATCTCGGTGCTGGGCATCGAGCCGTCGATCCTGCGGCTGACCTATTACGCGCATCCCGGGGAAACCGAGCTTGCCGAACAGCGCCTCGAGGCGGTGCGCGAGATGGTTCTCGACCGCTGGACGACATCTGGCGGAGCCTATGATCTCCATGTCGAGGCCCGTGTGGTGCAAAGCGGCGGTTGACAATTGCCGCGGTACTCAAGGCCAACGGCAAGGCGGTTCCGATGGCGGTCGGCCTCTATATCACGGCGGCCTACTGGTTCACCGCATCGACGTCCTTCGCAAATCCGGCGGTGACGGTCGCTGTTCATCGTCGCGCAGTTCGTCGGCGCCGCGGCGGCCTTCGCGGTTTGCGGATGACTTATCAGGAATGGACCGAACAGCGCGGACGCGGGTTGAAGGGAAACGCTCTATCTGATTGAAATCGCCTCCCGGCAGCACGGGAACGGGAGGAACTGATTCATGGGCGGCTACATTCTGGCGATCGATCAGGGCACGACCTCGTCGCGCGCCATCGTCTTCGACGACAAACAGAGGATCGCCGGCGTCGGCCAGAAGGAATTCTCGCAGCATTTCCCGAAATCGGGCTGGGTCGAGCACGACCTGGAAGACATCTGGGCGAGCGTCGTCGACACCTGCCGCACGGCGATCGCCAAGGCCGGGATCGAGCCGTCCGACATCGCCGCCATCGGCATCACCAATCAGCGCGAGACGGTGGCGCTGTGGGACCGCAAAACCGGTGAGCCGGTGCATCGCGCGATCGTCTGGCAGGACCGGCGCACGGCGGATTTCTGCGATTCCCTCAAGGCCAACGGCCATGAGCCTGAATTCACCCGGAAAACCGGGCTGCTGCTCGATCCCTATTTCTCCGGCACCAAGCTCGCCTGGTTGCTCGACAATGTCGATGGCTTGCGGGCGCGGGCGGAGGCGGGAGACCTCGCGTTCGGCACCATAGACACGTTCCTGATCTGGCGGCTGAGCGGAGGAAAAAGCCACGTCACCGACGCCACCAACGCCTCGCGCACGCTGATCTTCAACATCGCCGAGAACCGCTGGGACGACGGCCTGCTGGAGATACTGAACATTCCGCGCGCAATCCTGCCGGAGGTTCTCGACTGCTCAGCAGACTTCGGCACCGCCGGGGCCGACATATTCGGGGCCGAAATTCCTGTTTGCGGCGTTGCCGGCGACCAGCAGGCGGCGACCATCGGCCAGGCCTGTTTCGAGCCGGGCATGTTCAAGTCGACTTACGGCACGGGCTGCTTCGCGCTGCTCAACACCGGTTCCGACCGGGTGGCCTCGAAGAACCGGATGCTGACGACCATCGCATACCGGCTGAAGGGCGAGACGACCTACGCGCTGGAAGGCTCGATCTTCATGGCGGGCGCGTCCGTGCAGTGGCTGCGCGACGGGCTCGGCATCATCGAAAGCGCGGCCGACACCGGTGCGATGGCCGAGAAGGCCGACCCCGAACAGCAGGTCTATCTGGTGCCGGCCTTCGTCGGCCTCGGCGCGCCGCATTGGGATGCGAACGCGCGCGGCGCGATGTTCGGGCTCACGCGCGGCACCGGGCCGAACGAGATTGCGCGGGCGACGCTGGAAGCGGTCTGCTACCAGACGCGAGACCTGCTGGAAGCGATGCATGCCGATTGGGCTACGCCGGATCACGCATCGACGACGCTGCGCGTCGATGGCGGCATGGTCGCCTCGGACTGGACGATGCAGTGCCTCGCCGACATTCTCGACGCGCCGGTCGACCGGCCGGCGGTGCTGGAGACGACGGCATTGGGCGCGGCATGGCTCGCCGGATCGCATGCCGGCGTCTGGCCGGACCGCGAGGGCTTTGCGCGGACTTGGGCGCTTGAGAAGAAATTTGCGCCGAAGATGGGCGCCGACGAGCGGGCGCGCAAATATGCCGGCTGGCGGGACGCGGTGTCGCGGACGCTGTCGAGCCGCTAGGTTTTCGCGCTGCCGAGTTTTTCCAGCGCCTTCAGCGCCGCGGCGACGGTCCGCAACTCGTCCTTGTCGAGGCGGTCAAGCAGGTCGGCCTCGCGCGCCTTGAGGATGCCGACCAGCCTGTCGTATTCGGCGCGGCCCTTGGCGGTGAGCGCGAGATGCTCGATGCGGCGGTCGGCATTGTCGCGGGTGCGCTCCAGCCAGCGGCGTTTTTCCAGCGCGGAGACCGCGCGCGACACCTTGGTCTTGTGCAGGCCGGTGCGGCGGACAATCTCGCGGGCCGTCAAGCTCTCAGCCTCGCCGAGATGGGCGAGCACTTTCCATTCCGGGCGCGTCATGCCGTGCTGATCGCGATAGACCGGCTGGAAATGCCGGCTGACGGCATCGGAAATGCGGTCGAGCCGGTAGGCGAGGAAGCTTTCGAGATCGAAACTCACAGTCCGCCCTGCGCGGTGACGAAATCGACGATCTCCTGCGTGCCCTTGCCG
>JBAQHA010000337.1:0-13103 GCA_049288075.1 Oricola sp. | reverse complement strand
ACGTGGCGCAAAACCTAGCCGCGGCTCTGAGCGACGAGGCGCCGCTGATGAAGCGCGACGGCGGCTTCGTGCGGTCCGGCTACCACGTCGAACTGGACGAGATGCGTGCGCTGCGTGACGAATCCCGCAAGGTGATCGCCGCGTTGCAGACACGCTATATCGACGAGACCGGCGTGCGAACGCTGAAGATCAAATACAACAATGTGCTCGGCTACTTCATCGAGGTCACGCAACTCAATTCCGACGCCCTGACCGGCACCGACGAGGCCAAGGGCCGCTTCATCCACCGCCAGACGCTAGCGAACGCGATGCGGTTCACGACTACCGAACTGGCCGACCTCGAATCCCGCATCGCCAACGCCGCCGACCGGGCGCTGACCATCGAACTTGAAATCTTCGACGCGCTGCAGGAGGCGGTGATCGGCGCGGCGGATTCGATTCGCGACGCAGCGCAGGCGCTCAGCGTCACCGATGTTTCGATCGCGCTGGCGCGGCTGGCGGAATCGGAGGGTTATTGCCGGCCAAGGGTCGACGACAGCCGGACATTTGCCATTGTCGCGGGGCGACATCCGGTAGTCGAACAGGCGTTGCGCCGCCAGGCCGCCCATCCCTTCGTCGCCAATGACTGCGACCTGTCTCCGGAAGGCGACGGAGACCAGGGCGCGATCTGGCTGCTGACCGGCCCGAACATGGGCGGCAAGTCGACCTTCCTGCGCCAAAACGCGCTGATCGCGATTCTCGCCCAGACCGGCTCCTTCGTGCCGGCGGGCAGCGCCCATGTCGGCGTGGTCGACCGGCTGTTCAGCCGCGTCGGCGCATCGGACGACCTGGCGCGCGGGCGCTCCACCTTCATGGTGGAAATGGTGGAAACGGCGGCGATCCTGAACCAGGCGAGCGATCGCTCGCTGGTGATCCTCGACGAGATCGGGCGCGGCACCTCGACCTTCGACGGGCTGTCGATCGCATGGGCGACGGTGGAATACCTGCATGCAAAGAACCGCTGCCGCACCCTCTTCGCGACGCATTTCCACGAACTGACGGCACTCGCCGAGACGCTTTCCAACCTGCACAACGTCACCATGCGCGTGAAGGAGTGGGAGGGCGACGTGATCTTCCTGCACGAGGTCGCCAAGGGCGCGGCCGACCGCTCCTACGGCGTTCAGGTCGCGAAGCTCGCCGGCCTTCCCGAAAGCGTTGTCGGGCGCGCCCGCGATGTGCTCGACCAACTGGAGGCGCAGGGCCGCGACACCAAGGCCGCCAAGCTGGTCGACGACCTGCCACTCTTCTCGGCGGAGATCAAACGCGAGGCGCCGCGAACGGCGAAGACGAACAACGAGCTGGAAGAGGTGGTAGCGGCGCTGACGCCCGACGAAATGACGCCGCGCCAGGCAATGGAAGCGCTTTACCGGCTGAAGGGGCTGGCAACCAAACAACGGTGAAGCCGTGTGACAACGCGTTCGGGCTTCTATATGAGGCATTCCAGCTGTCACCGGACCGAATCATGCAGGAAACCATCGCTCCGCCCCCCGCCGAAAGCGACCACGACGCGCTACGGGACGAACTGATCGCCGTCGCGGACCGCCACGGCGGAGACGGCAACAATCCCGGCGTGCGCACCGAGGTGCTCGCGCACCTGAAGACCGTTCTGGCGGACGGCCGCATCAAGGCCGAGAAACGGCTGTTCGAGGACGGAAGCGGAATCGCCTGCGCGCAGCGGCTGTCGGACCTGCAGGACCGGATCATCCGCGCCGTCTACGATTTCGCGATGAGCCGGGTTTTTCGTGTCAACAACCTGTCGCGCGGCGAACGCCTCGCGCTGGTCGCAGTCGGCGGCTACGGGCGCGGCACGCTGGCGCCGGGGTCCGACATCGACCTGCTGTTCGTGCTGCCCTACAAGCAGACGCCGCTCGGCGAGCAACTCGCCGAATACATTCTCTACATGCTGTGGGACATGGGCTTGACCGTCGGCCATGCGACCCGCTCGATCGATGAATGCGTGCGTCTGTCGAAGTCCGACACGACGATCTGCACGGCGATCCTCGACATGCGCTACCTGTATGGCGAGGAGGCGCTGTTCGACGAGCTCGTCAAGCGCTTCGACCATGACGTTGTGCAGAACACGGCCTCGAGCTTCATCCAGGCAAAGCTCGCCGAGCGCGACGCGCGCCACAAGCGCATGGGCGAAACGCGCTACCTGGTCGAACCGAACATCAAGGACGGCAAGGGCGGTCTGCGTGACCTGCAGACGCTGTTCTGGATCGCCAAATATTTCTACCGCGTCTCCGACCGGTCCGACCTCGTGAAGAAGGGCGTGCTGTCGCGCGCCGAATTCAATCTCTTCGTCAAGTGCGAGGACTTCCTCTGGGCGGTGCGCTGCCACCTGCATTTCCTGACCGGCAAGGCGGAAGAACGGCTCGGCTTCGAGGTGCAGCGCGGCCTTGCGGACCGGCTTGGCTACAAGAGCCATCCGGGTCTCAAAGACGTCGAGCGGTTCATGAAGCACTACTTCCTGATAGCCAAGGACGTGGGCGACCTGACGCGCATCTTCTCCGCAGCGCTGGAAGAGGAAGAGGTCAAGCAGGTTCCGGCCTTCAACCGGCTGCTGCAGACGCTTCCCTTCACGCGACGCAAGCACAATATCCGCGGCACGGAAGACTTCATCCTGGAGAACAAGCGAATCAACGTCGCTGCCGGCGACGTGTTCGAGAAGGACCCCGTCAACATCATCCGAATGTTCTGGCTGGCCGACCGCGACGGGCTCGACTTCCACCCCGAGGCGCTGCAACTGACGCGCCGCTCGCTGAAGCTGATCCGCAAGAACCTTCGCAACGACCCGGAAGCCAACCGGCTTTTCATGGATATCCTGACTTCGCGCAAGGATCCGGCGCTGAACCTGCGCCGGATGAACGAGGCCGGTGTTCTGGGACGCTTCATTCCCGATTTCGGGAAGGTCGTCGCGATGATGCAGTTCAACATGTACCACCACTTCACGGTGGACGAGCACCTGATCCGTTCCATCGACGTTTTGTCCAGGATCGAGCGCGGCATCCTGACGGAGGAGCATCCGCTCGCCTCCTCGCTGTTGCCGGACATGCCGGAGCAGCGGCGCGTTCTCTATGTCGCCTTGTTCCTCCACGACATCGCCAAAGGGCGACCGAAGGACCATTCGATCGCCGGCGCGGAAGTGGCCGAGAAACTCTGCCCCCGGCTCGGCTTCACCGCCGCCGAGACCGAGACGATCACCTGGCTTATCCGCGACCACTTGACTATGAGCACGGTGGCGCAGTCACGCGACCTGTCCGACCGCAAGACCATCGAGGATTTCGTGGCCGCCGTGCAGACGGTACAGCGTCTGAAACTGCTGGTGATCCTGACGGTCTGCGACATCCGCGCGGTCGGCCCGGGCGTGTGGAACGGCTGGAAGGGACAGCTCCTGCGCACACTCTATTCGGAGACCGAACTGGCGATGACGGGCGGCTTTTCGGAGATCAACCGCAAGGAGCGCGCCGCGCATGCGCGCCGCGCGCTTGCCGAGCGGCTTTCGGAATGGCCGGAAGGCGAGCGGGCGGCTTATGTGCGACAGCACTACGACAACTACCTGCTGACGGTCGACATCGAGGACCAGGTGAGCCACGCCGAGTTCATGCGGGCATCGCTCGCCGCCGGCAAGAAGCTGGCGACCGCGGTCAAGACGAACCAGTTCCAGGCAATCACCGAGATCACCGTGCTGGCGCCCGACCATCCGCGCCTGCTGTCGATCATCGCGGCGGCCTGTTCCAGCGCGGGCGCCAAGATCGATGGCGCGCATGTGTTCACGACCGGCAACGGATGGGCGCTCGACACGATCCTGATCAACCGCGAATTCGCCGACGATGGCGACGAGTTCCGCCGCGCCCAGCGTATCGGCACGGTGATCGAGGACGTTCTGGCCGGGCGCGAATACGTGCCGGACATGCTGGCGAACAAGATGAAGGCGCGGCGCAGCCTGAAGCCCTTTTCCATCGAACCGGCCGTGGCGATCAAGAACACGCTGTCGAACCGCTTCTCCGTGGTCGAGGTCGAAGGCCTCGACCGGCCCGGCATCCTGTCCGAGATCACGGGCGCGCTGTCCGACCTGAAACTCGACATCAGATCCGCCCACATCACGACCTTTGGCGAGAAGGTCGTCGACACGTTCTACGTGACCGACCTGACTGGTCACAAGATCACCGATCCGGCGCGCCAGAAACGCATCCGAAAGGTACTGGAAGACGTGCTGATGGGACGCGGAGACCAAAACCCCACAGTGCAGGTGAGCGCCGGGCTGTCGAAGTCGCGGGCCAGGAAGCCGGCCGACGCATGAGCCTGTTCGGGAAGTTCCTCGGCGTCGGCGGCGCGACGTCGGCCAGCCGCGTTCTCGGCTTCGTACGCGAGGCGATGATCGCCTCCGCGCTCGGCGCGGGGCCCGTGGCCGACGCGTTCTACGCCGCGCTGCGGTTTCCGAACCTGTTCCGGCGCCTGTTCGCGGAAGGAGCGTTCAACTCCGCCTTTGTGCCGATCTTCGCCAAGGAGGTCGAGGGGAGCGGCGAACAGAGAGCGGCGCGCTTCGCCGGCGAGGTGTTCTCCGTCCTGACGTTGGTACTGGTCGTCATATCGGCGGCCGCGCTCGTTTTCATGCCGTTTCTCGCCGCGACCGTGATCGCACCTGCCTTCAGCGACACACCGGAGAAATTCGACCTGACGGTGCTGCTGGCGCGCATCATGTTTCCCTACCTGACTGCGATGTCGCTGGTGGCGATGCTATCGGGCATCCTGAACTCGTTCCGCAAATATTTCCTCGCCGCGCTGGCCCCGGTGCTGCTCAACGTGGTGCTGATCGGCGTCCTGATGGCCGCCGTCCGCTACGGCTGGGACGGGCGGGCGATCGGCGTCGCGCTGGCGATTGGCGTCGTTTTCGCCGGCGTCCTGCAGCTCGGGCTGCTCGTCTACGGCCTGATCCGGCTCGGCTTCCGTTTCAGGCCGCAGCGGCCCCGGCTGACGCCACAGATCAGGCGGCTGCTGACACTGGCTGCACCCGCGGCGCTGACCGGCGGGATCGTGCAGATCAACCTCGTCATTGGCCAGATCGTCGCCTCGCAGCAGGACGGTGCGATCGCGCTGCTCAATTATGCCGATCGCATTTACCAGTTGCCGCTCGGCATTATCGGGATCGCGATCGGCGTGGTGCTGCTGCCGGAACTGTCGCGCGCGCTCGGCGCGGGCGAACAGAAGACCGCACTGACGCTGCAGAACCGCAGCCTCGAATTCGGTCTCGGCCTGACTGTGCCGGCGGCGGTCGCGCTGGCGCTGACGCCGGTCCCGTTCATCGCGGTGATCTACGAGCGCGGCGCCTTTGTTGCCGAAACGACGCAGGCCACGGCCGGAGCGCTCGCAGCGTTCGCCATCGGCCTGCCGTCCTTCGTACTGATCAAGGTTCTGCAGCCGGGCTTCTTCGCCCGCGAGGACATGAAGACGCCGATGTGGTTCTCGCTGGTGTCGCTGTTCGTCAATGCGGGCGGCAGCCTCGCCATGTTCCCGGTGATCGGCCATGTCGGAATCGCGGCCGCGACCAGCCTCGCCGGCTGGATCAATGCAATTCTGCTTGGCGTGACGCTGTGGCGGCGCGACGATTTCCGCCCGGCGCCTGAAACCGTACGACGCGCGGTTCTGATCATGGTCGCAAGCGCGGCGATGGGCGCTACGCTGCTGGGCGCCTGGAGCTATGTCGAGGCGCTCTTCATGGCCTCGGACTTCCTGATCCGCGCCGGTCTCGCCATCGGCCTGATCGCGATCTCGATGGCCGTCTATTTCGGCCTAGCGATCGCGACAGGGGCGATCGACGCGTCGATGCTGAAACGCTCGATGACGCGGCGGCGCGGCGGGAACAGCCAATCGTAATGCGCTCTTGAAGGTTTCGCCGCTGCCTGCCATAAGCCGCGCGCAACCGATCCTCGCGTCAGCAGCCAATCCCTGCGACGAGGCCCTCCACCAGCTTCGGGAACACTGAAATGAGCAGCTTCCAACCTCTCGTCTTTTCCGGCGTTCAGCCGACGGGCAACCTTACGCTTGGCAATTATCTCGGCGCGATCCGCAAGTTCGTCGCCCTGCAGGACACGCATGACTGCATATATTGCGTCGTCGATCTGCACGCGCTTACGGTCAATCCGAGACCGCAGGAACTGCTCGACGGCACCCGGTCGATCGCGGCGGCTTTCCTCGCCGCCGGCATCGATCCGGCCAAGCATATCGTCTTCAATCAGAGCCGGGTGCACCAGCACGCCGAACTCGCCTGGGTGTTCAATTGCGTCGCGCGCATGGGCTGGCTGAACCGGATGACCCAATTCAAGGAAAAGGCCGGCAAGGACCGCGAGAACGCGTCGGTCGGGCTGTTCGCCTATCCGAACCTAATGGCGGCCGACATTCTCGTCTATCGCGCCACGCATGTGCCGGTTGGCGACGACCAGAAGCAGCATCTCGAACTGGCGCGCGACATCGCGCAGAAGTTCAACAACGACTATTCGGACCGGATCGGCGAACTCGGATTCGGCGTACCGATGGAAGTCGGCGACGAGACGGTGAATGGCTATTTCCCGCTCACTGAACCGCTGATAGAGGGCCCGGCGACGCGCATCATGAGCTTGCGCGACGGCACGAAGAAGATGTCGAAATCCGACCCGTCGGACCTGTCGCGCATCAACCTCACGGACACGGCCGACGACATTTCCAAGAAGATCCGCAAGGCCAAGACCGACCCGGAGGCCCTGCCGTCGGATACAGACGGCTTCGCCGGACGACCGGAAGCCGAGAACCTGGTCAACATCTATGCCGCGCTCATGGATACGACGAAGGAAGCGGTGCTGAAGGATTTCGGGGGCCAGCAATTCTCGGTCTTCAAGCCGGCGCTCGCCGACCTCGCCGTCGCAAAGCTCAGCCCGATCGCCGACGAGATGCGCCGCCTGATGGCGGCGTCCGACCACATCGAAAGCGTGCTGGCGGACGGCGCGGCGAGGGCCTCCGTGCTGGCGGAGAAGACCATGTCCGACGTCAAGCGGATCGTCGGACTCGCCAACTAGGGCGCGCTCAAGGGTCGCGCCCGGCGCATGGCCCTGGACGCATCTATGCGCTTGAAGCGACCTCGGCGGCGTGCAATGTATCGGCCATGGTTACCAGACGACTGATCAACGAAGCCGGCCACCGCCGCAAATTCATGGCGGTGATCGACAGCACGCCCGAATGCGAACGCGCCGTTCTCTACGCTGCGCGCCGCGCGGTCAAAACGAATGGCGGCCTTATCCTGCTGTTCGTCATCGAGCCGGGCGACTTCCAGCACTGGCTGGGGGTCGAACAGGTGATGCGCGCCGAAGCCATGGAAAACGCGGAATCGGTCCTTGCCAAGCATTCGGCCTTCGCGCGCGAGAAGGCCGGCATCGAGGCCGAGCTCGTGATCCGCGAAGGCTCGCCCGTCGAGCAGATTTACGCGCTGATCGAGGAAGACCAGGACATCGGCATACTCGTGCTCGCGGCCGGCGCGGCAAAGGAAGGACCCGGGCCATTGGTCGCGTCGATCGCCGGCCGCAACGCCGCTTTCCCGATTCCAGTCACGGTCGTGCCGTACAATCTCAGCGACGACGATATCGAAAGCCTGTCCTGATACCGGGCCGAGATGAAAAGGCGCATCCCGGGCGCTTGATATCGCGCCGCCGCTTCTCTATTTTAGAATTATTCCAAAAGATTGCCGGAGCAGACAATGTTCATTCAGACCGAAGCGACGCCCAATCCCGCAACGTTGAAATTCCTGCCGGGCAAGGTCGTCCTTGGCCAGGGCACCGCGGATTTCCGCGACGGGGACGAAGCCGCGGCGCAATCGCCGCTGGCTGGAAGGCTGTTTTCGATCGATGGTGTGACCGGCGTGTTCTTCGGTTCCGACTTTGTCACCATCACCAAGGGTGAAACGAAGGACTGGTCGCATCTCAAGCCCGCAGTTCTCGCAACGATCATGGAACACTTCATGTCCGACGCGCCGGTCATGGCGTCGCAGTCAGATGGCGGCGAAGCGGCACCGGGAGAAGAATTCT
Source organism: Oricola sp. (assembly GCA_049288075.1). GTDB lineage: Bacteria > Pseudomonadota > Alphaproteobacteria > Rhizobiales > Rhizobiaceae > Oricola. The sequence continues at coordinate 5,010 of JBAQHA010000337.1, read as the reverse complement.
ACGACGACGCCGACGAAACGATCGTCGCCACGATCAAGGAACTGCTCGAAACCCGCGTACGACCGGCCGTGGCGCAGGACGGCGGCGACATCACTTTCAGAGGCTTTCGCGAGGGCACGGTGTTCCTGCACATGAAGGGCGCCTGCGCGGGCTGCCCGTCCTCGACCGCGACGCTGAAGCACGGCATCCAGAACCTGCTGCGCCACTTCATTCCGGAAGTACAGGGCGTCGAAGCGATCTGATCCGCCCGAAATCCGGCATGAAAAAAGCCGGGCTGAAGCCCGGCTTTTTGTTTGAGCCCTTGTGAGGCTGTCACATGACTATGACCTTGGCGCCATCTTCGACGCGATTGTAGAGGTCGATAATGTCCTGGTTCATCAGACGGATACAACCCGAGGACACGTTGCTGCCAATCGACCACCATTCCGGCGTGCCGTGCAGACGGTAGCCGGTGTCGCCGCCCTTGTTGTAGAGATACAGAGCACGCGCACCGAGCGGGTTCGTCAGACCCGGCTCCATGCCACCGCGATATTTCGCCAGTTCCGGCTTGCGGCCGATCATGGCCGCGGGCGGCGTCCAGGTCGGCCACTCGCGCTTGAAAGCGACGCGCGCCGTGCCGGACCAAGTGAAGCCGTCGCGGCCGACACCGATGCCGTAGCGGATCGCCTTGCCATTCTCCTGCACGAGGTAGAGGTGCCGTTCCTTGGTATTGACGATGACCGTTCCCGGCTTTTCCTTCGTCTGGTAGCTGACGACCTGACGGCGGAACTCGCGGTCGACTTTGGAGACCGGAATCGCCGGCAGCTTGTATGCGCCGTCCGTCCTCGCCGTGTAGGCGTTGACCATGAGGCTGGAATCAGTCGTGCTGCATCCAGCCAGTACCGTTGCCGCCAAAGCGACGGCTATAAGTGTGCGTGACCCCCGCATGGATATCTCCCGTTATCACGACGGCTACGACCTTCCCAGGATCGCGCCGGTTGCCCTACGTAAAACAGTCTTGCCAGACTGTCATCTAGGCCCCAATCATTGATTAACCATGAACTTAAAGGTGTGACATTCATCACACACCGGTAAAACGCCGGATATCGTCGCCTTATTCGATCCGGAGAGACGTGGCAAACCGAATCCATGCCGATCATCGACCTGCATTCCAGAAACCCGCTCGAGGACGGCCGCCAATCAGCGCGGGCGCTCAGAATCCGCCGCGGCGTGCAGCTGCTGCTCAGCGAAATGGGCGCGGCGCATGTTCCGGAACTGACGCTCGCCAGCGGACGGCGCGCCGACATCATCGCGCTGTTTCGCGACGGCACGATCTGGATCGTGGAGATCAAATCCTCGATCGAGGACATGAAGTCGGATTTGAAATGGCCGGAATATCGCGATTATTGCGACCGGCTGTTCTTCGCGACGCTGGATGACGTGCCGCAGTCCATCTTTCCCGAGGAATGCGGCTTCATCTTCGCCGACGCCCATGGCGCGGCGATGTTGCGCGAGGCGCCGGAACACCGACTGGCGGGCGCGCGGCGCAAGGCAGTCATGTTGCGCATCGCGCAATCGGCGGCGCAGAGGCTCTACATGGCTGAACTGTCGGGCGTGGAACTGCCCGAATAGCCGCGCCGCTCAGCGCGGCGCGCGTTTCGCCAGGATGCGCTGCAGGGTGCGGCGGTGCATGTTGAGCCGGCGGGCTGTCTCCGAAACATTGCGGTCGCACATTTCGAAGACGCGCTGGATATGTTCCCAGCGCACGCGATCGGCCGACATCGGGTTTTCCGGCGGGGCGGCCTTCTCGCCAGGCCCTGTCGTCAGCGCGGCGAAAATCTCGTCGGCGTCGGCGGGTTTGGCGAGGTAATCGACCGCGCCCAGCTTCACTGCGGTCACCGCGGTGGCGATGTTGCCGTAGCCGGTCAGCACGATCGCGCGGGCATCGGGGCGGCGGGCGCGGATAGCCTCGATCACGTCGAGACCATTGCCGTCGCCGAGGCGCATGTCGACCACCGCATAGGCGGGAGGCATCTTCCTGACCGCTGAAAGACCTTCGGCGACCGTTTCAGCCATGGCAACGACAAAGCCGCGACTTTCCATGGCGCGGCCCAGACGCTGAAGAAACAGCCGATCGTCATCGACGATCAGGAGTGTCTTGTCCGGGCCGAGTTCGTATTGCTCATCCATCCCGCTCACCTGTGATTCTTGTTTTTATACATGATCTATCCCCTTACGCCGCCAGTTGCATGAGCGAACGCGGCCATTCGACGACGACATCGGCGCCTTTGCCTGTGGAAAAGGCGTTCGAGAACCGCACCGTCGCGCCGGAGCGCTCCAGCAGCGTCTTGGCGATGAATATCCCGAGCCCGAGCCCGCCGCCGCCATTGCGCGGCCTTTCGGACAGGCGGGCGAGCGGCAGATCCGGCTCGCCGATGCGCTCCAGCACCTCGGGCGGAAAGCCGGGACCGTCGTCGACGATGCGAATGCGCACGGTGTCGGGCGTCCAGGACAAGGTGATGTCGACCGCCTCTCTGGCGAAGTCGACAGCGTTCTCGACCAGATTGCCGAGCCCGTAGAGGATGCCGGGATTGCGGCGGCAAACCGGCTCGGTTCCAGCCTTCTCCTCCACATTCGCGACGATCTGTATGCCGAATTCGCGATGCGGCGCGATGACTTCCTCGACCATGGTGCGCAGCGCCATGCTCGCCAGATGGTTCTCGTCGCCGGTTCCAAGCGTGGTGAGACGCCCCAGTATCTCGCGGCAACGATCGGACTGGGTGCGCAGGAGCGCGATGTCCTCGCGCAGGCTCTCCGAATCGACGGGCTCGCGGCCCATTTCCTTGGCGACGAGAGCAATGGTGGCGAGCGGCGTTCCGAGTTCGTGAGCCGCCGCGGCGGCAAGCCCGTCGAGAGCGGAAATGTGCTGTTCGCGCTGAAGGACGAGTTCGGTCGCGGCAAGGGCATCGGCAAGGCGCCGGCCCTCCTCGGCGACTCGATAGACGTAGAGCGCGGTGAAGACGAAGGTCGAGACGACTGCAACCCACATGCCCGCGACATAGACCAGCGGGATATCCAGCCGGACGCCCGGATACCAGGGCAGCGGAAGATGCACGAAAACGAGGGCGGTGGCGAAGGCCAGCGCTGTCGTGCCGAGCATCGCCGTATAGCGCGGCGGCAACGTCGTCGCCGAGATGACAACGGGTACGACGAGAAGGATGCAGAACGGGTTGGTGAGGCCGCCGGTCAGGGCGAGGAGGCCGGCCAATTGCGCGACGTCGAAGGTCAACACCGCGAAGACGCCGAGCGGATTCAGGCGCTTGTTGGCGGGAAAGAACGATGCCAGCGCGAGATTGAGCAGGACGGCAAGCGCGATCAGGGCAACGCTGGCAAGAAGCTGCAACTCGAAGCCGAGTACGACCGCGACGAAGGCCACAGCCGCCAGCTGGCCCGCAATCGCCAGCCAGCGGATATTCGTAATCGTGGAGAGCCGGAGACGGCGATTGCCGAAGCCCGTCTCCGTAGCAAGATCATATTCCATAACGTGTATATAAGCCGCGCGTTTCGATTTTGAAACGATGCCCGTCAATACCGCATATCAGCGCAGTTAATTTCAATGGTTACGCGGCTTGACGCGGTTCGTCGGGGCGGCATCGGCCGGATCCTCCGGCCAAGGGTGTTTCGGGTAACGTCCGCGCAGATCGGCGCGCACACCGGCCCAGGAGCCAGCCCAGAAGCCCGGCAAATCCTGGGTGCGCTGGATCGGGCGATGCGCCGGCGACAAGAGTTCAAAGGTCAGGGGAACCGTGCCGCCGGCGATCGTCGGATGACGCGTCAGGCCGAACAGTTCCTGCACGCGGATGGCGACGACGGGCGCAGAGCCGTCTGCGGGATAGTCGAGCATTATCGACGAACCGGTCGGCGCGGTGAAGCGCGACGGCGCGTTCTCCTCGATGCGGCGCTGCAGGTCGGACGGCACACGCAGCATCAGAGCGTCGCGCAATTGTCCCGAATCGAGGCGGGAGAGGCTGACTGCCCCCTGCAGGAAGGGCGCGAGCCAGTCCTCGAGACTGTCGAGCAGGGCGGCATCGTCCATGGCCGGCCAGGGATCGCCGAGCCGGACATGCAGCCAGCCGAGGCGCGCGCGCAGTTGCGAGACTTCCTTCGACCAGGGCAACAGCGACAGCCCATGGGTACGGACCGCCTGCAACAGCGCGGCCGTTGCCGCCTCGCCCGGTTCTACCTTCACCGGAGCCTTGGAGAACACCACCGCGCCGATGCGCTCGATGCGGCGGGCGGAAAGCCCTTCCCGCTCGCGGTCGAACTCGACCTGTTCGGTCACCTCGATGCGGTCGCCGAGAATGACGCGGATGTCCTCCTCCGACACCATGGCGGCCGCGGTGATGCGGCCTTCGCGGGCGACGCCGGTGACGTCGGCGACGACCACATAATCGGCGCCGGCGAGAGAGTCCGTTTCGTCCATCGCCGCGCCGCGACCGTTCGCCATGACGAAGGAGCCGCGCCGCGCGCCGCGCGATTTGGCGACGCGGTCAGGATAGGCGTCGAGCAGCATCGCTCCGGCGCCGGTCGTATCTCCGAGCGCGGGAAGCGCCATCGACGAAACCGTGCGCTTCGCCATGTCGCGCAGGCGCAAAAGCTGCGGGGTCCTACTGTGCAGCGCCGTATCGAGGCGGTGGCCGATGTCGACGCCCGGACCGCCCGCGCCGCGCTCGGTCACCAGCAAGGCAAGCAGCATGCGGCGGAAGGCGTCCTCCACACCGGTCGCGGCGACGACCATGGCGGCGAGGCGAGCCGGCAAGGCGAGATCGCGCATGGCCGCGCCTTTCGGCGTCAAATCGCCCTTTTCATCGAGCGCGCCGAGCATGGTCAACAGCGCGCGCGCCTCGTTCAGCGCGGGGGCGGGCGGCGGATCGAGGAAACGCAACCGCGCCGGGTCGGCAACACCCCAGGCGAGACAATCGAGCAGTAGCGAGGTCAGGTCGGCGTTGAGGATTTCCGGCTGATCGAAGG
>JBAQHA010000336.1:0-2705 GCA_049288075.1 Oricola sp. | reverse complement strand
CATCGACACCGTGTCGAGCATCGGCGTGGCCATGGCGCTCAATCGTACGCGCATTCCGGCCGCCGTGCTGTCGATCGAGCACGGTTTCGAGACGCCGACATTCGCGCTGGTCGCCGAACAGGACATCCTGGGCGATCGGCTGGTACGCCATCGCAAGCGGCGCAAGGCGTCGGACTTCATTTCCGAAGCATCGGCGCTCGCCGAGGGCGATATCGTCGTCCATGTCGATCACGGCATCGGCAAGTTCGTCGGACTGCGCACCATCGAGGCCGCCGGCGCGCCGCATGATTGCCTGGAAATCCTCTATGCCGGCGACGGGCGCCTGTTCCTGCCGGTCGAGAATATCGAGTTGCTGTCGCGCTACGGCTCGGACGCGTCGACTGCGGTTCTCGATCGCCTTGGCGGCGGGGCGTGGCAGGCGCGGAAGGCGAAGCTGAAGAAACGCCTGCTCGACATGGCCGGGCAGTTGATCAAGATCGCTGCCGCGCGCGAGACGCGAACGGCCGCCGTCCTGCGTCCGCCGGAAGGCCTCTACGACGAGTTTGCGGCGCGCTTCCCCTATGACGAGACCGATGACCAGATGAGCGCGATCGATTCGGTGATCGGCGATCTCGTCGCCGGCAAACCAATGGATCGCCTCGTTTGCGGCGATGTCGGCTTCGGCAAGACGGAGGTGGCGATCCGCGCCGCCTTCGTCGCCGCGTTGAATGGCGTGCAGGTCGCTGTCGTCGTGCCGACGACGCTGCTGGCGCGCCAGCATTTCCGTTCCTTCTCGGATCGTTTCCGTGGCTTGCCGATCAATATCGCACATGCGTCGCGCCTGGCCGGGCCGAAGGCGCTCGCCGAAGCCAAGAAGGGCATCGCCGACGGCAGCGTCGATATCGTCATCGGCACGCACGCGTTGCTGGGGCAGTCGATCAGCTTCAAGAACCTCGGCCTGCTGATCGTCGACGAGGAGCAGCATTTCGGGGTCAAGCACAAGGAACGCCTGAAGGAACTGAAGTCCGACGTCCACGTCCTGACGCTGACCGCGACGCCGATACCGCGTACCCTGCAGCTTGCGCTGACCGGCGTGCGCGAACTGTCGCTGATCTCGACGCCGCCAGTCGATCGGCTGGCGGTGCGCACCTTCATCTCGCCCTTCGATCCGCTGGTGATCCGCGAGACGCTTCTGCGCGAGCGCTATCGCGGCGGACAGAGCTTCTATGTCTGCCCGCGCATTTCCGATCTCGCCGACGTCAAGGCGTTCCTGGACGAGCATGTTTCGGAACTGAAAGTCGCCGTCGCGCATGGCCAGATGGCGCCCGGTGAGCTCGACGACATCATGAATGCCTTCTACGACGGCAGTTACGACGTGCTCTTATCGACGACGATCGTCGAATCCGGCCTCGATATTCCGACCGCCAACACGATGATTATCCATCGCGCCGACATGTTCGGACTGGCGCAGCTCTACCAGATCCGCGGCCGCGTCGGACGGTCCAAGGTGCGCGCCTACGCGCTGCTGACGCTGCCGGCCAACAAGCTTCTGACCAGGACCGCCGAGCGGCGGCTGAAGGTGCTGCAGTCACTCGATTCGCTTGGCGCGGGCTTCCAGCTCGCCAGCCACGATCTCGACATTCGCGGCGGCGGCAACTTGCTCGGCGAGGAACAGTCCGGTCACATCAGGGAAGTGGGTTTCGAGCTCTACCAGCAGATGCTGGAAGAGGCGGTGCTGGAGATGAAGGGCGAGGCCGTCGACGATCACGGTCAGTGGTCGCCGCAGATCACGGTCGGCACATCGGTAATGATCCCGGAATCCTATGTCGGCGACCTGCAACTGCGCCTGTCGCTTTACCGCCGCCTCGGCGAACTGGAGGAGATCCGCGATATCGACGGCTTCGGCGCGGAACTGACCGACCGGTTCGGTCCGATGCCGGAAGAGGTCGAGCATCTGCTCAAGATCGTCTACATCAAGGCGTTGTGCCGCAAGGCCAATGTCGAGAAACTTGACGCCGGGCCAAAGGGCGCGGTCATCCAGTTCCGCAACAAGGAATTCGCAGATCCGGCGGGCCTCATCGCCTTCATCGGCGAGCAGGGCTCGCTGGCCAGGATCCGGCCCGACCAGTCGATCCTGTTCTCGCGCGATTGGCCGACATCGGCGAAGCGGCTGGCGGGAAGCGCGATCCTGGCGACCAGGCTCGCCAAGCTGGCCGACGCTGTCGCCGAGAAGGCAGCCTAGACTTCGGTTCATTCAAATGAAAACGGGGCCCAGCGGCCCCGTCGTCATCGAATTCCGGCGAAAGCGGATCAGTTGCTCTGCTTGGCCTTCTGCTGTTCTTCGAGCAGGCGCTTCTGGAAGTCCTCGCGGCGCTTCTCGATGGCCTGCTGCAGCTGCTGCTGGCGGCTTTCGACTTCCGACTGCTGCAACGGCTCGCCATCGAAGGCGGAGGTGAAGCCTTCCAGCGAGATCTGGATCGGGTTCGGCTGGTTCTGGAAGTTGATCGAGGTCAGGGTCAGTTCGCCACCCTTCTTCAGCGACGCGACGAGCGCTTCGGACAGTGGAGCCTCGGCGATGCAGCGGTCCGGCAGGCAGATCGCATAGTCGATCTTCTGCGCCTGGCCGCCGTCGATCTGCAGGCCGATGCCGGCAGGAATGACGCGACCGGTCGGCACGGCGATCTGGAAGATCGCGCGGTTCACCTTGCCGGTAATCTGGATCAGGT
>JBAQHA010000335.1:0-2946 GCA_049288075.1 Oricola sp. | reverse complement strand
ATGACCAGTGCATCAAGGCGAGCCATGTCTTCAACCTGCTCGATGCGCGCGGCGTGATCTCGGTGACCGAGCGCCAGAGCTACATTCTCAGGGTACGCAACCTGTCGCGCCAGTGCGGCGAGGCGTTCCTCCTGACCGAGGCCGGCGGGGCAGGCGCCTGAGAGCTACGGGCGGCTGGCCGGGCTTCCGTCGGGATCTTGTGCCGGCCGAAAGGCGATGCTCGACGAAATAGCCAGCGTCAAGGAACGCCATAACCGGGAATCCGTCAGGCCCTGACCGGAAAGCGCCATTTGCGCGGGCGTATATCGTAATGTCATTCGAAACCGGCGCGGTGGCTTGCTATAAGTAGGGCCGCAACGCCTCGGGAGGAACCGATGACACCGCATGGCCTGATCCACTGGACCGAACTGAACACCCATGACGCCGAAAAGGCGATGGACTTCTACGGCAAAACGCTCGGCTGGACGTTCGACGCCATGCCGATGGGCGACGTACCCTACTTCATCGCCATGTCGAACGGTGAGATGGTCGGCGGCATCTTCACGATGACCGAACCGATGTTTTCCGCAGTGCCGGAACACTGGATGACCTATATCGCCGTCGACGACGTGGACGAACGCTGCGAGAAGGCAAAGGCGGCTGGCGGCGCCATCATGCGAGAGCCCTTCGACGTTCCCGGAGTCGGCCGCATCGCGATCGTGCAGGCGCCGAGCGGTTCGGTAACCGGCTGGATGACCCCGGCGGAAATGGGGGACTGACGCCTGCCGCCCTCGCGATGGCTTCAAACCGGAGCTGTCTTGGTCTAACGTCCCGGCCAACGCTACTCCGGAGGTTCCCCGCATGTTCGACAGCACTCTGATTATCCTGGCGATCGTGGTCGTCGTCGGGCTGTACGTGATGATGACCTATAACGGGCTCGTGCGGGTGCGCCAGATGGTGCAGGAGGCATGGAGCGGCATCGACGTGCAGCTGAAGCGGCGCGCCGACCTGATCCCGAACCTGGTCGAGACCGTCAAGGGTTACGCCGGCCACGAGCGCGAGACGCTCGAAAAGGTCACGGAGATGCGCACGCGCGCGCAGAACGTGCCGGCGGGCGATATCGCCGGACGCGCCGCGGCCGAAGGCATGCTGGGCCAGGCGATCGGCCGGCTGATGGCGGTCGCGGAAGCCTATCCGGACCTGAAGGCCAACGAGAATTTCCTCGACCTGCAGCAGTCGCTCGACAAGCTCGAGGGCGAAATCCAGATGGCGCGGCGCTACTACAACGGCTCGGCGCGCGAACTGAACGTCAAGGTGGAGAGCTTTCCGTCGAACCTGATCGCCAACCAGTTCGGGTTCACCAAGGCAGAGTATTTCGAGCTGGAAGACGCTTCCGACCGCGCCCGTCCGGAGGTGAAGTTCAATTGAGCTTGCGCGCCGCGGCCGCGCTTCGCGGCATCCTCGCCTCCCTCCTTCTCCTCGCCTCGGCCGCGGTCTCGTCGGCGACCGAGGAAATCCTGCTTTACAACAGCCATGTCGACGTGCGCGCGAACGGCGATCTCCTCGTCACCGAGACGATCCGCGTCAACGCGGAAGGCGTCGATATCCGGCGCGGCATCTATCGCGACTTTCCGGTCACCTTCGAGGACGCCGACGGCAACACCGGCCGCAATTCCTTCGAACTGATTTCGGCCACGCGCGACGGCGCGCCCGAGAATTACAGGATCGTCGAGGGCGGCGATTTCGTGCGCGTCTATCTCGGCAAGGAAGACGTCTTCCTGTCGCCGCGCGTCTACACCTACGAACTCGTCTACCGGACCGACCGGCAGGTCCGGTTCTTCGACGATCACGACGAGGTCTACTGGAACGCCACCGGCACCGAATGGATGTTCCCGATCCGGCAGGCGGTCGCGGTGATCGACCTCCCGGACGGCGCTGTCGCGCAGGATACGGTCGCCTATACCGGCAGCTACGGCTCGACAGCGCAGAACGCGACGGCGAGCGTTTCGGCCGACGGCAATGTCGTCACGTTCCAGACGACGCGGCCGCTCGGTCCGCGTCAGGGCCTGACGGTCGACGTCGCGATCCCGAAAGGCGTCATCGCCGAGCCGAGCGACCAGCAGAAACTGGCCTGGTACCTGCGCGACAATATCGGCACGCTGATTTCCGTCGGCGGGCTGGTGCTGGTCTTCCTCTATTACTTCCAGGCATGGGTGCGGGTCGGACGCGACCCGGCGCGCGGCGTCGTCGTGCCGCGCTGGGACCTGCCGGAAGGCGTCTCGCCGGCGCTGACGCACTATATCTGGAACAAGGGACTGACCAGGGGCGGATTTCCCGCCATCTCGGCGGCGGCGGTCAATCTCGCCGTCAAGGGCTATCTGGAACTCGACGACATCGGCGACACGATCACGTTGCGGCGCACCGGCAAATCCGCGGGCGGGACCAGGTTCCCGGTCGGCGAGACGCAGATCCTCAACACGCTCGACGGCTATGGCGGCAGCCTGACCGTGTCGAAGACCAACGGCACGAAGATCCAGAAACTCGCCGGCAAGTTCGTGACGTCGATGGAGAAGGAGCACCGTTCGGTGTTCTACAGGTCGAATACCGGTTGGATCGTCCCCGGCGTGATCCTGTCGGTCCTCGTCGCTGTCGCCACCTTCGCCTTCGGCCGTCTCGGAGACGCGACCATCGGCCTGATCATCCCGATCACCTTCGTCGGCGCCATCGTGACCGGGTTCATCATCATGGCGGCAAAGCGTGCGAGCACCGGCCTGTTCGGCAAGCTCCAGCTCGCCTTCATGCTGTTCGTCGCCAGTTCGGCGCTGCTGAATTCCGGCCTGGTCACCGCGTCGGGCTTCTTCGGCTCGGTCGACAAGCCCCTCGTTATCGGGGCCTTCGTCACGCTCGTGATGACCAATCTTCTGTTCTTCTTCCTGTTGGGCGCGCCGACCCGGCTCGGCCGCACCC